>DASQWY010000482.1:0-9539 GCA_035640005.1 Actinomycetes bacterium | reverse complement strand
CCGGAGCAGCGCCCGCCCCCGCCGGGCGAGGACACCACCCCGCTCGACCCGCCGCCCGACCGCCCCCCGACCCCGCCGGGCTAGACCGTCAGGACGGTCATGCGGCCGTCGCCGTAGGGTTCGACCTGGAGGTCGAAGTCGGCGCGCCGGCCGGGCTCCTGGAGGATGCCGGCGGCCTCGGCCGGCAGCTCCCCCGGGGTGACGCGCAGCTCGCGCAGGCGCACGTGCGGCGTGCCCGGGTTGTTGAACATGCGCGCCGAGACGTCCAGGACCTCGCGGGCGTTGTCCACCACGGCCTCGGGCATGGCGCCGGTCCTGGCCGCCTCCTCGACCACGCTCGGCGGCGCCAGCGTGAGGGCGGCCCCGGCCGCGGTGGCCAGGGTCACCTCGCAGCGGCACAGCGCGACCACCACGCCGTCGTCGCTCTCGTAGACCCCCACGACCGCCGGGGCCTCCGGGTCGAGCGGCTCCGCGTGGGCGGCGCGGACGGTGACCTCCTTGCCGAGCAGCTCGCCGAGCAGCCGGCGCAGGAAGTCCGCGGACGGCAGGGCGATCGTGCCGGGCATCGGACCGCCTTTCGTTCGGGTGGTGGCCTGTCAGGACTCGGATGCGGCGGCCGCCCGCCGCAGCACGGTGACGAACAGGGGCAGCCCCTGGCAGTCGAAGGCCACCTCGGTGACCAGGGCCGACGCCGGGGCGACGGTGGGCCCGGTGCTGGAGGCGACCGCGGGCAGCGACAGGTGCGAGGGCGTGGGCAGCAACCCCTTGATGTTGCCGCCGGCGATGTTGGCGACCTCGCCGACCGCGTCGCGGACGTCGCCGCTGCCGCTCAGCTCCCCCCCGAACATCGCCCTGGCGGTCTGCTCGGCCAGCTCGGTCGGGCAGTCGACGGTCACGGTGCCCTCCCAGGCGCCGCTGATGTCCACCGAGCCGACCAGCATCGGCCCCTCCCAGCCCCCCTCCGCCGGGTCGCGGCGCCGCACCTCGAAGCCCAGCAGGTCGGCGAAGATGCCCTCCACGATCATCGAGACGTCGTCGTCGGCGATCGGCATGTGCGTCGGTCCCTTCTGCTCGTCAGCTGGCGCGCACCTGGTAGCAGGTGGCCTTGCCGAAGGTGATCCGCTCGAAGGCGTCGTCGACGTTCAGCAGCGTCTCCGCCCCGCCGAGGATCAGGAACGCGCCCGGGCGCAGCAGCCGGCGCAGCTTGGCCAGGATCGAGCGTTTGGTGTCCATGTCGAAGTAGATGAGCACGTTGCGGAGCAGCACCAGGTCCATGGGCGGCAGCGCCGGCCAGGGCTCGTCCAGGTTCAGCTGCCGGAACTCGGCCGCGCGGCGCAGCTCCTCGCTGACCTGCCAGTACATGCCCTGCCTGGTGAAGTACTTCACCAGCAGCCGCGCGGGCAGGCCCCGGTTCACCTCCAGCTGCGAGTAGCGGCCCTCCCGGCACCGGAACAGCATCGCGGTCGACAGGTCGGTCCCCAGCAGGTGCACGCCGCCGGGGGGCAGCTCGGGGAAGTGCTCACGCAGCACCATCAGCACGCTGTAGGGCTCCTGCCCGCTGGAGCAGGCGGCCGACCAGATGTTGAGGCGCCGCCCGCCCGTTCCCTGGATCAGCGCCGGCAGGATGTCGGTGCGCAGGGCGTCGAACATCTGCAGGTCCCGGAAGAACAGGGTCTCGTTGGTGGTCATCGCCTCGACCACCTCGGAGTGCAGCGGGCCGTGCTGCTCGCTGCGGAGCCTGCTGACCAGGTCCTGGACCGAGGCGGCGCCGTGCTGGCGGACCAGGGCGGCGAGCCGCGCCTCGGCCAGGTACTCCTTGCCGGGCTCGAGCACGATCGCCGACCGCTGCCGGACCAGCTTGCGGAGGTAGTCGAACTCGACTGCGGTCATGGTCATTGGTCCGTCACTCCAGCGCTCCTGGTGGACAGGGTCAGCGGTGGCGGCGGGCCGGCTCGTACCCTCCGGACGATCTCGTCGGCGATCTGGCCGAGCGGCAGCACGCGCTCGGCCAGCCCGGCGCGTGCCACGAACCCGGGCATCCCCCACACCACCGAGCTGGCCTCGTCCTGCGCCAGCACCTGGCCCCCGGCCTCGCGCAGCCGCTCGCAGCCGCGCAGCCCGTCCTGGCCCATGCCGGTCAGCACCACCGCCAGGCCGCGCCCGCCGTAGGCGGCGGCGACCGAACGGAACAGCACGTCGACGGCGGGGCGGCAGGAGTTCTCCTGGGGGTCCTGGTTGGTCGCCAGGCGCGCCGCCGTCCCCTCGCGGACCACGAGCATGTGGTGGTCGCCCGGCGCGATCCACACCTGCCCGGGCTCCAGGGTCGCCCCGGGGACGCCCTCGGCCACGCGCAGCCGGCACTTGCCCGCCAGGCGCTCGGCCAGCAGGCGGGTGAACACCGGCGGCATGTGCTGCACGACCACCAGCGGCACGCCCAGGTCCGCGGGCAGCGCCGCCAGCAGCGCGGCCAGCGCGTTCGGCCCGCCGGTGGAGGTGCCGACCGCGACGATCTCCGGCTGCTGCGGCGGCCGGGCGGGCCACGCCACGCGGGGCCTGGCGGGGGCCGCGGCGCCGTGGCGCGGCAGCCGCCCGGTGACCGCCCGGACCTTTGGGATCAGCTCCTCCCGCACGCGCTCCATCGCCAGGCCGGCGCTGCCGGCGCTGGCGGGCTTGGTGACGTAGTCGGCGGCCCCGAGGGCCAGGGCCTCCAGGGTGGCGGCCGCCCCGCGCTCGGTCAGGGTCGAGAACATGATGACGGGCAGGCGCGGCCGTTCCCGGCGGATCGCCGCCAGCGTGGCCATGCCGTCCATCACCGGCATCTCGACGTCCAGGATCACCACGTCCGGGTTGGTGGCGGCCAGCTTGGCCAGCGCCAGGCGGCCGTCGGAGGCGGTGCCGACCACCTCGATGCCCGGGGCCCCGCCGAGCACGTCGGCGACCAGCCGCCGGGCGACGACCGCGTCGTCGACGACCAGCACGCGGATCGGCCCGGTGCTCATGCCGGCGTCAGCCCCAGCAGGTCGAGCTTCTCGACCAGCATGTCCTTGCTGAACGGCTTCATGACGTACTCGTTGGCGCCGGCGGCCAGCGCCCGCACCACCTGCTCGGTCTCGGTCTCGGTGGTGACCATGATCATGGTCATGTCGTCGTACCCGTCGGCCCGGACGCTGCGGACGAAGTCCAGGCCGTTCATCTCCGGCATGTTCCAGTCGACCAGCGCCAGGTCGATCGCGCCCACCTCGGCGAGGCGGTCGAGGGCCTCCCTGCCGTCGCCGGCCTCGAAGGTCTCGAAGCCGAGCTCCTTGAGGATGCGCCCGAGGATCACCCTGATCGCCTTGGAGTCGTCCACCACGAGTGCGCGCACGGCTACCTCTCTCCGGTGTGGGCGACAAGGTCCACGACCTTGTCGATGTCCAGGACCAGCAGCAGCCGGTCGGGGAGCTTGTAGGTGCCGGCGATCAGCTCGCGGGCGACGCCGCCCAGCATCTCGGGCACCACCTCGAACGTCTCAGGCGGCACCTCCACCACGTCGCCGATCGCGTCGACCAGCAGGCTGATGGTCCCATCGTCGGTGCGCACCACCACGTTCATCGGCAGCCGGCCGTCCCCCCTGGAGGGGAGGGCCAGGCGCTCCCGCAGGTCGATCGCGGTGACGATCCGCCCGCGCAGGTTGATGAGCCCGCCGACCACCGACGGCGCCAGCGGCACCGGGGTCGTCTCCTGGTGGCGGATGACCTCCTGGACGCTGGTGACCTCGATGCCGAGGTACAGGTCGGCCAGGTGGAAGGTGCAGTAGCGGCGCTCGTCGGTCATCGGGCCGCCGCCCCCGCCAGCTCGCCGGCCGGCGCGGCCGGGCCCGGGGCCCGCGCCAGCAGGGCGGCGAGGTCGACCAGCTCGGTGACGCGCCCGTCGATCACCACGCAGCCGGCCGAGCCGGCGCGGCTGCCCGGCTCGATGCCGCCGACCGGGTGCTGGACGATGTCCAGGACCTGGTCGACCAGCAGGCCGACGCTCCTGTCCCCGTCGGTGTGGACGATCACCTGCAGCGGGCCGGCGGGCCGCGCGGCCTTGGCGTGGCGCCGGCGGCCGCGGCGCTCGGGCAGCACCGAGCCGACCCGGACCAGCGGCAGGATGCCGCCGCGGTACTGCACCACCTCGGCGCCGCCGGCCAGCTCGACGCTGTCGGCGGGGAACTCCTCCAGGCGGTCCACCAGCTCCAGCGGCATGGCCATGCGGCCGTCGTCAGGGGTGGAGAACACCAGCAGGGTCATGCGACCCCCGGCGGCCGGCAGCTGCCGCTCGGCCAGCTCGGCCAGGGTGCGGTCGTGCAGCTCGCCCACCACCCCGGCGTGCTGGGCGAGCCCGAGCACGTCCAGGATGAGCGCCACCCGCCCGTCGCCCATGATGGTGGCGCCCGCGTAGGTCGCCAGCGTCCTGAGCTGCTTGGCCAGGGGCCTGACGACGATCTCCTCGGTGTCGTTGACCTGCTCGACCACCAGGCCGAACTGCCGGTCGTCGGCCTGCAGCACGACGATGTTGACGACCTCCCGGTCCCTGGCCGGCGCGTCCAGGCCCAGCAGCCCGGCCAGGTCGACCAGCGGCAGCAGGCTGCCGCGCAGCCGGTGGACCGGGGTGCCGTGGATCAGCTCGATGCCGCCCTCGCCCTGCCCGCCGCTCGCCTGCACCAGCTCCAGCAGGCTGACCTGCGGGATGGCGTAGCGCTGGCCGCCGCAGCCGACGACCAGGGCGGGGATGATCGCCAGGGTCAGCGGGATCTTGATGCGGAAGGTGGTGCCGGCCCCCAGGGTCGACTGCACGTCGACGGTGCCGCCGATCCCCTCGATGTTGGTCCTCACCACGTCCATGCCGACGCCACGGCCGGAGACGTTGGTGACCTGCCTGGCGGTGGACAGCCCGGGCAGGAAGATCAGGCCGACCGCCTCCCGGTCGCCCATCCGCGCCGCCTGCTCGGCGGAGATCTGCCCCTGGTCGACGGCGCGGCGGCGGACGCGGTCGACGTCGATGCCGGCGCCGTCCTCGCCGATCTCGATGTTGACCTGGCCGCTCTCGTGGTAGGCGCGCAGGGTGACGCGGCCCTCGGCCGGCTTGCCGGCGGCCAGGCGCTGCTCCGGCGACTCGATGCCGTGGTCGACCGCGTTGCGGACGAGGTGGGTCAGCGGGTCCTTGATGGCCTCGATGATGGTCCTGTCGAGCTCGGTGTCCTTGCCGTCCATCTCCACCCGCACCCGCTTGCCGCCGGACAGGGCGAGGTCCCGGACCACCCGCGGCAGCTTGTTCCAGACGTTGCCGATGGGCTGCATGCGGGTCTTCATGACGCGCTCCTGCAGCTCGGTGGTGATCAGGCTGAGCCGCTGGGAGGTCCCGGTCATGGCGGCGCCCTGCCCGGTGGTGCTCAGCCGCAGGATCTGGTTGCGGGCCAGCACCAGCTCGCCCACCAGGTTCATGAGGGTGTCCAGCAGGGCGACGTCGACGCGGATGGTGGCGTCGGCCACGCCGCCGCGGGGCGCCTCGGCCTCCGCCTCCGGCTGGGCCTCCGCCTTGGCCGGGGCCGCGGCCGCCGGGGCCTCGGCGGCGGCCTGGCCATCCGCCAGGGCGGCCAGCCGGTCGACCAGCGCCGAGTAGTCGCCATCGCCCTCCTCGGCGGTGGCCTCGATGCGGCCCAGGATCTCGCGGATGGCGTCCACCATCGCCAGCAGGCCGCTGGTGATCTCGGGGGTCAGGGTGAGCAGGCCGTCCCGCAGCCGCGACAGCAGGTTCTCACCGCTGTGGCTGACGGCCTCCAGGCGGGTGAAGCCGAGGAAGCCGCAGGTCCCCTTGATGGTGTGGATCGTTCGGAAGATGCTCGCCAGCTTCTGCCGGTTGGCCGGGTCGGTCTCCAGCAGCACCAGGTCCTGGTCCAGCCGGTCGAGGTTCTCGTGGCTCTCCACGAGGAACTCCCGAACGACGTCGTCGAGGTCGTCCATCCCCCTGCCCATCCGATCGGCTCGGTGCGCTCAGCCGTCTCATCGGAGACAGAGCCGGCCACCTGAACCGTTCTGGCGGATGGAGCGGAGGTCAGCCGGCGGCGGTGGCGCCCAGCGCCCGCTTGGCCGCCTGCCAGTAGGCGAGCCACTCCTCCAGCCGCAGCTCGGCGGGGTCGCGCCCGTCGGCCTCGGCGGCCGCCCTGGCGGCCAGGTAGCGGGCGCGGAAGCGGCGGGCGGCTCGGCGCAGGGCCGACTCCGGCTCGACCTCCTTGGCCCTGGCGAGCGCGACCACGGCGAACAGCAGGTCGCCCAGCTCGTGGTCGAGCTCGGCCGGGTCGGCGGCCGCCACCAGCTCGTCCAGCTCCTCGCGGACCTTGGCGAGCGGGCCGGCCAGGTCGGGCCAGGCGAAGCCGCCGTCCGCCGCCCGCTTCTGCAGCTTGGCCGCCAGCTGCAGGGCGGGGAGGGCGGCCGGGATGCCGGCCAGCGGGTCGGTGCGGCCCTCCTCGTCCCGCTTGATCGCCTCCCAGTTGCGCATCACCTCGCCGGCCGACGCCACCTTCACGTCGCCGAACACGTGCGGGTGGCGGCGGTGGAGCTTGTCGGTGATCGTCCGGGCGACCCCGTCGATGTCGAAGTCGCCGGCGTCCTCGGCGATCTGCGCGTGGAACACCACCTGCAGCAGCAGGTCGCCGAGCTCCTCCCGCAGGTGCTGGCGGTCCCCCGGTTCCTCGATCGCCTCCAGCACCTCGTAGGACTCCTCCAGCAGGTGCCTGGCCAGCGAGGCGTGCGTCTGCTCGTGGTCCCAGGGGCAGCCGCCCGGGCCGCGCAGGCGGGTCTCGGTGGCGACTAGGTCCAGCAGGGCGGCGCCCTTCGGCTCGCCGAGCGGGTAGACCGCCTCGACCTCGACGTGGGTGCGGGCGGCCCGCTCGGACACCAGCTGCACCAGCGGGCCGTCGTTGCGGGGGGGCAGCAGCAGCGTGGCGGACCCGTCCCGCTCGGCCGCGTCCAGCAGCGCGACCGCCTGGCGCCTGGCGGTCGCCACCGCCTCCGGGTCGACGCCCTGGCCGACCAGCAGCAGGTCGCGGCCGGCCGGGCCGCTGTCGGGGGCGGGGTCGAGCAGCCGCCAGGGGATCTCGGCCACCTCCAGCGCCGGCAGCGAGGGATGCTCCTGGTCCAGCACGTACACCGGCCGGGCCGCGTCCAGCGCCCGCCAGGTCTGGGGTGGGAACAGCAGCGGCAGCCGCGGGTTGGACGCGACCAGCACGACCCGGGCCATCGGCGCTACGGGCTGGTGGAGGTCGGCGCGCTGCTGCTGCTGGTGGCGGTGGAGCCGTTCTGGCGCTCGACCACCTTGCCGCTGCCGGCGTCCCAGGCGCCGTAGCGCGGGTTGATGGTCACGTCGGCCTGCTTGACCAGGGAGTCGAACCAGCGCTGCACGGCCTGCTGGCGGCGGGTCTTGACGGTCGGGTCGAGCTGGCTGCGCAGGTTGTTGTCCAGCGTCGGCAGGCGCACGCCGATCACCTGCAGCACGTGGTAGCCGAACTGGGTGTGCACCGGCTGGGACACCGGCGACCGGCACGACCCGGTGGTCTTGCCCTTGCAGTCGCCCTGCGCGGCGAGGCTCTGCTCGGCCTTCTCGAAGGCGGTGGCGGTCTGGCCCTTGGAGATGAAGCCGAGGTCGCCGGCCTTGCCCTTGGTCTGGCTGTCGATCGACAGCCGCTTGGCGACGCCGCTCCAGTCGCCCGAGCCGACCAGCTGCTTGCGCGCCTTGTCGGCGGTCGCCTTGTCCTTGACCAGCACGTGGCGGACGTGCACCTGCAGGAATTCCTCCTTGCGCTTGTCGAGCGCCTTCAGCAGGGTGGCGTCGGGGGCGTAGGGGACCAGCTTGACCGCGACCAGGTCGACGGCCAGCTGCACGCGGTACTGCTCGCGCAGCAGGCTCTCGGTCAGGTTGCGGCTGCGCAGCAGGTCCTCGTAGGTGGTGCCCTGGGCGCTGGCCTGCGACTTGAGCTCCTGCAGGCGGGCGTCGACGTCGCTCTCGGGGACCGACACGCCCTCCTTGCGGGCGCCGTCCAGCACGATCTGGAACTGGATGAGCCCCTCCAGCGACTGCCTGGTCAGCCCCTGGATGTCCTGCGACTGGGGGTTGTCGGAGCTGGCCGACTGCGCGGCGAGCTGCGCCTGGACCATCTCCTTGAGCTGGTCGTTGGAGATGGCCACCCCGTTCACGGAGGCGGCGTCCGCGGCGGCGTGGGAGCAGGCGGCCGCCAGCACGGCGACGGCGATGCACAGGGCGGGCAGCAGGCGGCGCACGGGAGACCTCACGTTCGCTTCTCGACGACAGACAGAAAGGATACCGGTCATCGCTACGACGCGAGCCGGTGCACGGCCGGCAGGGCGGGCGCGGCCGGGGCGTCCAGCACGCCGGTGAGCAGCTCCGACAGCCAGGCGGGCAGGTCGGTGCCGGGGGCGGGCAGCGGCACCAGCAGCGACCGCTCCGCCTGCTTCCACAGGGCGCCCGGGTACAGCCGGTCCAGGCGCACCTGCCTGGACTCGGCCAGCGCGGCGACCGGGGCGAGCCGGGCCCTGCCGCCGAAGCAGACCACCTCGGTGAGGCCGACCGTGATCGCCTGGGCGCGCACGCCGGCCAGGGCGAGCAGGTTGCGGACCGGCTCGGGCGGCTGGCCGTAGCGGTCGGCGAGCTCGGCGCCGAGCGCCTCCACCTCCTCGGTGGAGCGCGCGCCGCCGAGCCGGCGGTAGGCCTCCAGGCGCAGCCGCTCGCGCGGGACGTAGTCGGCCGGCAGGTGCGCGTCGACCGGCACCTCCAGCTTCAGCTCCCTGGGCTGCTCCAGCGGGCGGCCGCGCATCTCGCCGACCGCCTCGGCCAGCATGCGCATGTACAGGTCGTAGCCGACCAAGGCGACGTGGCCGGACTGGTCGGCGCCGAGCAGGTTGCCGGCACCGCGGATCTCCAGGTCCTTCATGGCGATGGCCATGCCGGAACCGAGGTCCTGGTGGGTGGCGACGGTCGCCAGCCGCTGGTGGGCGGTCTCGGTGATGGACCGCTCCAGCGGGTAGAACAGGTAGGCGTAGGCGCGCTCGCGGGAGCGGCCGACCCGGCCGCGCAGCTGGTAGAGCTGGGCGAGGCCGAGGGCGTCGGCGCGGTCGACGATCAGCGTGTTGGCGGTGGGGATGTCGAGCCCAGACTCGATGATCGTGGTGCAAACGAGAACATCGAATTCCTTGTCCCAGAACTCGAGCATCACGTGCTCGAGTTGCTCCTCCGACATCTGGCCGTGGGCGACGCCGACCCGCGCCTCCGGCACCAGCTGGCGCACGCGCAACGCCACCCGGTCGATCGAGTCGACCCGGTTGTGCACGTAGAAGGTCTGGCCCTCGCGGAGCATCTCGCGCCGGATGGCGTTGGCGGCGGTGGCCTCGTCCCAGGGGCCGACGAAGGTGAGCACCGGGTGCCGCTCCTCCGGCGGGGTCTCCATCACCGACAGGTCGCGGATGCCGGAGACGGCCATCTCCAGGGTCCGCGGGATCGGCGTG
>DASQWY010000481.1:0-2368 GCA_035640005.1 Actinomycetes bacterium | reverse complement strand
ATCGCTGCCCGCCGCAAGGGCCGGCGCGTGCTGATGGTGGAGCGCGGCAGGGTCGGGGGCACCTGCGTCAACACCGGCTGCGTGCCGTCCAAGGCGCTGCTGGCCGCCGCCCACGCCCGCCACATCGCCCTCGATCAGCGCTTCCCCGGCATCGCCACCACCGCCGGCCCGGTCGACCCGGCCGCGCTGCTGGCCGGCAAGCAGGCGCTGGTGGAGGGGTTGCGCGCCGACAAGTACGTCGAGCTGGCCGCCAGCTACGGCTGGGAGATCCTGGGCGGCCAGGCCCGCTTCGTCGCCGACCCTGCCGACGGCGGCGGGCCGGCGCTCCAGGTGGACCTGCCTGGCGGTGGCACCCGGCGGATCCACGCCGCCCACTACCTGGTCGCCACCGGCTCCGCGCCTTGGGCCCCGCCGGTCGACGGGCTGGAGGCGGTCGGCTACCTGACCTCGACCAGCGCGATGGAGCTGGCCGAGCTGCCACGGTCGCTGCTGGTGGTCGGCGGCAACGCCGTCGGGCTGGAGCAGGCGCAGCTGTTCGCGCGGCTCGGCACCCAGGTCACCGTGGTGGAGCTGCTTGGCCGGCTGGCGCCGCTGGAGGAGCCCGAGGCCGGCGCCGCCATCGCCGCGGCGTTCGCCGACGAGGGCATCACCGTGCACACCGGCGCCCAGCTCACCGGCGTGGCTCGCGACCCCCGGGGCGACCCGCAACAGGTGGTGGCGACCGTGTACCGCCGCGACGGCCACCGGGAGCAGCTGCGGGCCGAGCGGCTGCTGGTCGCCACCGGGCGCCGCCCCGTCACCGACGGGTTGGGTCTGGAGGCAGTGGGCGTGAAGCTCGGCGACCGCGGCCAGGTCCTGGTCGACGAGCAGCTGCGCACCCACCACCCCAGGATCTGGGCGGCCGGGGACGTGACCGGCGCGCCGCAGTTCGTCTACCTCGCCGCCGCGCACGGCAGCCTGGTGGCCGACAACGCCCTGGACGGCGCCGGCCGCACGCTCGACTACCGCCACCTGCCCCGGGTGACCTTCACCAGCCCGCCGCTGGCCGCGGTTGGCCTGACCGACGCGCAGGCCGCCCGGCAGGGCATCGCCTGCACCTGCCGGGTGCTGCCGCTTGCGCACGTGCCCCGCGCGCTAGTGGACCGCGACACCCGCGGGCTGGTCAAGCTGGTCGCCGAACGGGCCAGCGGTCGGGTGCTGGGGGCGACCATGGTCGCCCACGGGGCCGGCGACGCGATCCTGGCGGCGGTGTACGCGGTCAAGCTTGGCCTGACCACCGGCGAGCTGGCCGACACCTGGGCGCCCTACCTGACCATGGGCGAGGGCCTCCGGCTCGCCGCCCAGGCCTTCACCCGCGACGTCGCCAAGCTGTCGTGCTGCGCCGCCTGACCCTGCTCCTGTGATGGAGGCCGCCATGACCCAGCAGCAGACCAGCCGCCCTGGTGCGCCGAGCAAGTGCGGGTGCGCCCAGCGGCTCAGCCGCCACGGGCGGCTGGTGCACCACGCGATCCTGTCGGCGTTAGCCCGCAGCGGGCAGCCCCCCTCCCACGCCGACCTGCAACGGCTCACGGCTGGGGCTGGGGTGGACCTACCGGCGGCGCTGGCCGAGCTTGCCGGCGTCGACCTGGTCGTGGTCGGCGCTGGCGGCCGGCTGCTGGCCGCCTACCCGTTCTCGGCCGTCCCGACCCCGCACCGCCTCACCCTGGCCAGCGGCACGCGCGTGTTCGCGATGTGCGCCATCGACGCCCTCGGCGTCTCGGCGATGCTCGGCCAGCCGGTCACCGTGACCAGCGCCGAGCCCGGCAGCGGCCGGCCGGTGGGCATCCAGGTCGACGGCGAGCAGGCCACCTGGGCGCCGCGCACCACAGTGGTACTGGCCGGCGCCACCGCCGACTGCTGCGCTCCCTCGGCGCAGCGCACCTGCGGCCACGTCAACTTCTTCGCCACCCCCGCCGCGGCGCGCGCCTGGGCAGGGGATCATCCCGACCTGTCCTGGGCGCTGCTGGACCAGACCCAGGCGCTCGCCAAGGCGGTCGCCGAGTTCGGGCCGCTGCTGCGCCACCCCGAGCCTTGAGACGCCGGTCCGGTCGCGGTGCAACGGTAACGTCAGGCCGTGAGGGCGAGGACCACGGCCAGCCAGACCAGGCCGATGAGCACCTGGTCGCCGCAGTCGGTGCTGGGCGCGCCGGCGAGCGCGATGCCGCGGATGGATTGTGCTAGCCGGTCCGGACCCAGATGTTGTCGCCGGTGTCGGAATGGTTGAAGTTGATGACGCCGGGGACGTTCAGCGTCACACCCTCCTCGGAGGGGTCGTTGTGGCTGGTCGGGGCGTGCGGGCCGACGATGCAGAACACCGTCAGGACGCCCT
>DASQWY010000480.1:0-2356 GCA_035640005.1 Actinomycetes bacterium | reverse complement strand
ATCGCCACCCCGGTCCGCCGGCGCAGCGTGCGGGCCAGCCGCTTCATGCGGCGGCCGGCCGCCCGACCACGGTCCCGCAAAGCGGGTCCGGCTGGCCGCCCCACGACCCTTGACCCGGCGGACCAGCCCACCCAGCGTGCGGACGGCCTTGTCCAGCAGGTCGGCGTCGGTGGGATGGTCGACGTCGGCCTCCACCACGGTGGTGTCGACCCGCAGCTTGCGCCCCCGCAGCAGCTTGTCCTCGCGCAGCTTGCCGAGCAGGGCGCTGTTGAGCTGCTCGACGGTGTTCGGGCCGGCGCGGCGGACCAGCTTGACCAGGGTCGTCGGGTGCGGGACGGGCCGGTCCAGCGGGATGCGGCAGAACCGCCGCCAGGAGATCGAGTCGGCCACCTCCCGGCACAGGCTCTCGTAGCCCAGCTGGTAGCGGTGCTTCAGGTACAGCAGCCGCAGCAAGGTGTCGACCGGCACCGACGGGCGGCCTAGCCTCGTCTTCCGCACATGGTGATTGGTAGGCCTGTGGTGGGGTCGAAGCCGGTGCTGTCACTGGGGTGTGGCAGGGTTCGCCGATGCGACCCCGTGCGCGGCTTCGAGCCCAGTTCGGTGCGCCCAGCGTGGACAAGGCGCTGGGGGCGTTGCCGGTGGTCGCGGACCTGTGCCGACGGCTGGACCTGGCCGGGGTCATCGACCGGGCCTGCCCGGTCCGCGAGGTCGCGCTGGTGACCCACGGCCAGGTCATCGAGGCGCTGGTCGCCAACCGGCTGACCTCGCCGACGCCGCTGGTCCACGTCCAGGACTGGGCGAGCCAGTGGGCGGTGTGGGAGGTCTGGGGGATCGACCCGGCTGTGCTCAACGATGACCGGATCGGCCGGGCGTTGGACGCGATCGCGCCGGCGTTGGAGCAGATCGTGGGGTCGGTCGGTGCCCGCGCGATCGGTGTGTTCGGGCTGGACGTGGCCCGGTTGCACTGGGACCTGACGTCGATCTCGCTGTACGGTGCCTATCCCGACCCCGACGACGGCTTTGTCACGCCCCGGTACGGCCATCCCAAGGACCGCCGCCCCGATCTGAAGCAGGTCCAGACCGGCCTTGCGGTCACCGGCGATCAGGCCGGCGGGGTGCCGGTGTTTCACCGCGCCTACGACGGCGGCGCCGGTGAGGTCGCCCAGGTCATCGGCGCGATGACGAGCTTGAAGCAGCTCGCTGAGCGTAGGCGGCTGCTGCTGGTCGGTGACTCCAAGCTGGTGTCCTACCCCAACCTGCGGGCCATGATCCAGGCAGGGGTCGGCTTCATCGCGCCGGCCTCCAAGACCTATGTGCCCACCTGCACCTTCGCGGCGCTGGACCCCCAGGCTGCCACCCCGGTGGACTACCTCGCCGTCCGCGACCAGCACAAGCCTGAAGGGCGGCGGGAGGGCTTCCGGGTCATCGAGGACACCATGACCCTTGCGGGCAAGGCCAAACGCGACCCGGTGTTGACCCTGCGACGGGTGCTGGTGTGGTCCTCGGCCCGCGCCAAGGCCGCCCAGACCAACCGCGCCCGCAAACTGGAGCGCGCCCGCGACGATCTGGGACGGCTGCAACGCGGGCTGGGCAGCCGCCACTACCCCGACCAAGCCGCGGTCGCCGCCCGGGTGCGCGCCATCACCACCGCCCGCAAGCTTCACGGCGTACTCAAGGCCGAGGTTGGCACCGACCCGGCCGGCGGCAAGCCCACCCTGTCGTGGCACTTCGACCAGCACGCCCTGGACGCCCAGGCCCGCACCGACGGCTGGTACGCCCTGCTGAGCAGCCTGGACCCCGCCGAGGCTGACGCCGCCGAGGTCCTGCGCCGCTACAAGGGCCAGGAGGTCGTCGAGCGGCGCTACGGCAGCTTCAAGGGGCCGCTGGCGGTGGCGCCGCTGTTCCTCAAAGACAACCGCCGCATCGCCGCGCTGATCACCGTCATCTGCCTGGCCCTGCTGGTCTTCTGCCTGGTCGAACGCCAGGTCCGCCTGGCGATCGCTCCCGCCGACAAGCTCGATGGGCTGTGGGCGCACCGCCCGGCAAAGCCCACCGGCCGGCTGATCTTCACCGCCCTCGCGCGCCTGCGGCTCACCCCGGCCAGCGGCACCGACCCGCCGATCATCCCCCGGCCCCCACCGCTGCAAGCCCACATCCTGGAGCTGCTCAAGGTCGACGCCACCCGCCCACGATGACCGATCGGAGGCCACCATGCGCCCCTCCTGCCCACCAATCCTCATGTGCGGAACACCCGCCTAGCCGCAGCGGTGGTGGCTGGCGGCTGCGCTTCCGCGTGTCCGCAGAGACGGCCGCGTGGCGCCGCGGCGCCCGCGGCGAGCGGCGCACCGCCCCAGCG
>DASQWY010000479.1:0-5419 GCA_035640005.1 Actinomycetes bacterium | reverse complement strand
CGAGCGGCTGGACGGCGGCCGGATCACCGCCATCGACCGGTCCGCCGCCATCCGGCGCGCGACCGAGCGCAACGCTTCCCACCTCGCCACCGGCAGGGCCATCCTCCGGCAGGTCGACCTCGCTGGGTTGCCACCGACCGGCCAGCGCTCCGACAAGATCTTCGCCGTCAACGTGAACCTGTTCTGGACCGCGCCCGCCGACGCCGAGCTACGGCGCCTCAGGCAGCTGCTACGGCCCGGTGGCGGGGTCCACCTGGTCTACGAGACGCCGGCTGGGACCGATGCCGAGCGGATCGCCGAGGCGGCGGCCGCCGCGCTGTCCAGGCACGGCTTCGCGGCCACGGTCACGACCGCAGGCTCGCCGTCGTTGCGCTGCATCACCGCCACAACGACCTGGCGGTGCTACCCTCGGGCGGCCCGCAGCACCAGGAACGCCAGGGTGTAGGCCGGGCCGCTGGCGGCCGCGTGCAGTAGCGCCGGGGCCAGCAGGCTGCGGGAGCACAGCCGCAGCCAGCACAGCGGCAGGCCCGCCGTGGCGGCAAGACCGACGCGCTGGACGCCGTCCGCGCCGCCCGCGAAGCAGTCGCCCAAGAGACCTGGCCGCGCCCCGCCGGCGCCTGCCCGGTTCGCCGCCGCAGCGTCCGGGACAGCTGCGTGAGCCGCCGTCCCGCCGAGCGCGACCGGTCCCGGAACCCGGTTCGGGTGGCAGCGCCGCGCTGCTTGATGCGCCGCACCAGCCCACCCAGCTTGCGCACGGCCTTCTCCAACAGGTCGGCGTCGGTGGGATGGTCGATGTCGGCCTTCACCACGGTGGTATCCACCCGCAGCTTGCGGCCCCGCAGCAGCCGGTCCTCGACCACCCCAGGCCCAGCGCGGCGGACCAGCTTGACCAGGGTGGTCGGGTGCGGGACGGAGCGGTCCAGGGGGATGCGGCAGAACCGCCGCCACGAGACCGAGTCGGCGACCCGCGGCACAGGGTTTCGTAGCCCGACAGGTAGCGGTGCTTGAGGTACAGCAGCCGCAGCAACGTGTCGACACCGGCACCGACGGGCGGCCAAGCCGCCGGTAGAACAGCGCCCGCCACGGCGCGACGAACCGCTCGTCGTCCAGGTAGGCATCGACGCGGGCGAGCTCGGCGGGCAGCCGCTTGGCCGCCTCCGGCAGCAGCAGCTCCCAGATCGTGCACTGCGGGTCGCTCTCGCGCAGCACCATCGACCTCCACGGAACACGGCGGCAGAGGCGTCGTGCCTGTGGACCGCGAACCGCGGCCGCCTGCTCCGCCGCTTGCGTCCGGCGGGAGGCTCGGTCGTCCGCCCGAGGTCCCGCTTGCCCCGATAGGTCCCCAGCGGGTCTTGCTTGTCCGCCATACCTTGCTGTGCTCCCGCAACGCCTCCGGCTATCTCCGCCCCCTGACCCGAAACACCTGGCCGTCCCGGGCGAACTCCCCGAAGGCGGGCCGCTCTCCCCGAACGATCGCCCGGATCGTGGACCGCCCGATATGGGCGAACACCAGGCGGCCGACCCGGTGACGACGGGCGGCCTCGGCCACCGCCGGCACGTGCAGGTGGCCACCCACCCCGCCGGCGAACCGGATCGGCCGCTCCCAGCCGGCGGCCTCGGCGAACATCAGCCCGACCCCGTGCGCCCAGCGGGGAAACTCGATGAACTCCGGCGCCCACACCACCGTCCCCTCGGGGGCCTGGATCAGGTAGCCGAAGCTGGGATGGCTGGTGTGGACCACCGGCCGGGCGTCGATCCGCAGCTCACCCCGCTGGAAGCCCCCGGCGTGCGGGCGCAGGCCTCGCTCGGCGGCCAGCCGGCGGAGCTGCGATCGCAGCTCGGCCCGCTCGTCGGTCAGCAGCCAGGCATCCAGCCGCCCGGAGGGCGCGGCGCCCGGCCCGCCGTCCAGCATCACCCGGACGCCGCGGCGGGCCACCAGCAGCCCGGCCGGGGCGTAGCGGGGCGAGGCCGCCGCCCCGACCCCGAGGGTCACCAGCTGCATCTGGGCAGCCTATCGCCCATCCTGCAGCTCGTTGGTGCGAGCACGTCGCCCACCAGCAGGTCGTTGGTGCCGTCGTCGCAGCTGGCCGCCGTCCTGGTCACCGATCCGGGGTCCGGACGCTCAGTTGCCCTGGCGGCATCGTGGGCGGCCGTGAAGGTCCCAAGCAGCGTCTTCATCCGCAGCAAGTCCCCGTCCAGCTGCTGCTTTGGATTCGCCCTAGCTGGCCGGCCACCGCATGCCTGCCGGCCCGCCAACCGGGTTGGAGGACAGCGTCACGTCCACCCGGATGCCCCGTCGGCCCGCTCCAGCCGGACGATCCCAGTCTGCCGGATCGCCGCGCCCGGAAGCGTCTTCCACGCCAGCAGCTCGTCGGGGACGCGCCTGGTGGTCTGCGCGTCCCACTGTACGGTGGCGCCGAGCGACCCCGCCGGCTTCCAGTGTGAGCCCCGTCCACACCCTTGCGGACCTCACGGACGTGGTCGTGAAGCACGGAGGTTCTCGTAGCCGTCCCACAACACCCACAGCACCCACACTGCTTCGCTGGCGCGTCGATCCAAATGGTCTTGTGCAGCTCGACCACCCTGTGGCCTCTGCCCCGGTCAGACGGAGGGGGAACCGGGACACGGCGGCACTTGTCCGGTCGCTGCACGCCGGTTTGGCGGCGGCGCCGAGCGTGCAAGCTGTGGAGAAGACCGGGAGCCCGATGATGGCCGCGACCGCCAAGCCACGCCGCAACGTGACGACCCGCCCGCCGCAGGCGCTGGCGGCGCCGGTGGACGGCCGCCGGCTGGCCACCGAGCTGGCGGCCAACCTTCGTGGCGAGGTCCGCTTCGACCCCGGCAGCCGCGCGCTGTACGCCAAGGACTACTCCGTCTACCGGCACCTGCCCATCGGGGTGGTGGTCCCCCGCGACGTCGACGACGTGGTCGCCACCGTCGAGCTGTGCCGGCGGCACGGCGCGCCGGTCCTGGCCCGCGGCTGCGGCACCAGCCCCAACGGGCAGTGCTGCAACGTGGCGGTGGTCCTCGACTGCTCGAAGTACCTGCGGAGGATCGTGGCACTGGATCCTGAGCGGCGGGTCGCCCGCGTGCAGCCGGGCGTGGTCTGCGACCAGCTGCGCACCGCCGCCGAGCGCCACCAGCTCACCTTCGGACCCGACCCCGCCACCCACGCCTACAACACCCTCGGCGGGATGATCGGCAACAACTCCTGCGGCACCCACTCGGTGATGGCCGGCCAGACCGTCGACAACATCCACGAGCTGGAGGTGCTCACCTACGACGGGCTGCGCCTGCGGGTGGGGCCGACCAGCGAGGAGGAACTGGAGCGCACCATCGCGCAGGGCGGCCGGCGCGGCGAGATCTACGCCCGCCTGCGGGACCTGCGCGACCGCTACGGCGAGCTGGTGCGCCAGCGCTACCCCAGGATCCCGCGCCGCTGCTCGGGCTACAACCTGGACCAACTGCTGCCGGAGCGGGGCTTCCACGTCGCGCGGGCGCTGGTCGGCACCGAGAGCACCTGCGTGACGCTGCTGGAGGCGACCACGCGGCTGGTGGCGAGCCCGCAGCACCGCCGCACGGTGGCGCTGGGCTACCCGGACCGGTTCCGCGCCGGCGACCACGTCCCGGAGGTCATGGCCCACGGGCCGATCGGCCTGGAGGGCTTCGACACGACCCTCACCGAGAACATGCAGGCCAGCGGCGCGCTCGCGGTGGAGCGGTCGGCGCTGCCGCCAGGGCAGGCGTGGCTGCTGGTCGAGTTCGGCGCCGACAGCGAGCAGGAGGCCGCCGAGCGCGCCAGCGCCGCGGCGCGAGAGCTGGAGGCGGGCGGCGGGCCGCTGAGCGTCAAGCTCTGCGACGCCGGCGAGCAACTGGCGGTCTGGGCGGTCCGCCAGGCCGGGGTGGACTACAGCAACGTGCCGGGCGTGCTGGAGACCGAGGGCACCTGGGAGGACGCGGCCGTGCCGCCCGAGCGGCTGGGCGACTACCTGCGCGACTTCGACCGGCTGCTGGACCGCTTCGGCTACCGGTGCGTGTACTACGGGCACTTCGGGCAGGGCTGCGTCCACACCCGCATCGACTTCGACCTCAAGACGGCGGCCGGCCTGAAGTCCTTCCGCTCGTTCCTGGAGCAGGCCGCGGACCTGGTGGTCGGCTACGGCGGCTCGATCGCCGGCGAGTACGGCGAGGGCCAGCGCGGCGAGCTGCTGCCCCGCATGTTCGGTCAGGAGCTGGTGCAGGCCTTCCGCGAGTTCAAGGCCATCTGGGACCCCGACGGCCGGATGAACCCAGGCAAGGTCGTCGACCCCTACCCGCTCGACCGGCACCTGCGCTTCGGCGCCGGCTACGACCCGCCCCAGCCCGCCACCCACTTCAAGTTCCCCCAGGACAGGGGCAGCTTCGCCGTCGCCACCGAGCGCTGCTTCGGCATCGGGCGCTGCCGCAAGACCGAGGGCGGCACGATGTGCCCCAGCTACATGGTGACCCGCGAGGAGATGCACACCACCCGCGGGCGAGCCAACCTGCTGTTCGAGATGCTGCAGGCCGACTCGCCGCTGCGCGGCTGGCGCGACCAGCACGTCAAGCGGGCGCTCGACCTGTGCCTGGCCTGCAAGGCGTGCAAGGGCGAGTGCCCGGTCCAGGTCGACATCGCCACCTACAAGGCCGAGTTCCTCGCCCACTACTACCAGCGGCGGCTGCGGCCACGCAGCGCCTACGCGATCGGGTTGCTGCCCTGGTGGGCCCGCCTGGCCGGCCGCGCCCCCGGCCCGGCCAACGCGCTGCTGCAGACCCCGGCGTTGGCCGGCGCGCTCAAACGGCTGGCCGGGGTGGCCCCCGAGCGGCCCCTGCCGAGGTTCGCGGCACCGCCGTTCGTGGCCTGGTTCGCCGCCCACCAGCCTCGCCACCCTACCGGCCCCCGCGTGCTGCTGTGGCCCGACACGTTCAGCAACTACTTCCGCCCAGACACCGGCCAGGCCGCCGTGGAAGTCTTGGAGGCGGCGGGCTGCCGGGTGGAGCTGCCGCCACGGCCGCTGTGCTGCGGCCGCCCGCTGTACGACTACGGCATGCTGCGGCTGGCCAAACGGCTGCTCAGGCAGGTCCTGGAGGTGATGGCCGAGCCGCTTGCCGCGGGCCTGCCGCTGCTGGTGCTGGAGCCGAGCTGCGCGGCCGTGTTCCGCGACGAGCTCGGCAACCTGTTCCCCACCGACGAGCGCGCCAGGCGGCTGCGCCAGAAGACGCTGCTGCTCAGCGAGTTCCTCCAGCGCCAGGCCGACGGCTGGCAGCCGCCCAGGCTGGACCGCAAGGCCCTGGTCCACGGGCACTGCCACCACAAGGCGATCATGAAGCTGACCGACGAGCAGCAACTGCTCGCCAGGCTGGGGCTGGACGCCGAGGTCCTGGACGCCGGCTGCTGCGG
>DASQWY010000478.1:0-4766 GCA_035640005.1 Actinomycetes bacterium | reverse complement strand
TGGACGACCACGAGCGGTTCCTCGCCCGGCGCACCGTCGCCCGCCGCCTGCTCGATTCGCGTGCCTGGATCCCGGCCACCGCGGTGGCGATGGGCGTCGGGCTGCTGGTCGGCGCCTGGGCGGTCGGCTACGGCACCAGCCTCGGCGAGCTGGCCCTGATGGGCGCCATCACCGGCATCCCGGTCGGCGCCGCCCAGGCCTACCTGCTCCGCGACCGCCTCGCCAACGCCTGGGCGTGGGCGGCGGCGGTGCCGCTGCTGTGGGCGCTTGACTGGACGGTCACGACGGCCGGCGGCATCGACGTCGACCGCCAGTTCGCGGTCTTCGGCGCCTACGGCGCGATCACGTTCATGGCCCTGTCGGGGGTGCTGCTGGACCGGCTGCGCGCCGCCACCGGCCCAGCCGCACCAGCCCCGGACCCGACCCCGCCAGCGGCCCTGACCTAGTAGCCAGCCAGAACAAGCAGGTGTGCTGGCACGGGCAGGACCCGGCGTCCCGGCGACACGGGCGAGCCTGGTTCGCCGGTGCCAGCCACGGGCCGGTCCGCGGGAGCGGTGATCGTCCCCGGGCCGGACACAACACAGGAACGGACGATGCCATGAGCGCAAACCACGTTGCCTGGCCCATGGGCATGACCGACCAAGACCCCGCGCTTGGTGCCCGGCCGTTGGCCTTCAACCCGCAAGGGTTCCTGGCGCCATCCTCGAGGACGCTGACCAGGCCGAGCAGGCCAGGGCCGCGTTGGCCGACGCCGGGTTCGCCGAGACCGACCTGCGGGTCTACACCAGCCAGCAGATCCTGGACGACCACGAGCGGTTCCTCGCCCGGCGCACCGTCGCCCGCCGCGTCGTCGGCGGCCTCACCGACGACCCCGACACCATCAAGCTCTACTTCGGCTACGCCCGCGACGGCCGCTCCGCCCTGTGGGTCCACGTCCCCGACGACGCCGACGCCGATCGGGCCGTCCGCGGCCTGGCCGACCACCAGGTCCTCCACTTCCGCTACTACGGCCACAACAGCCAGGAGGACCTGCACATCCGCTGAGGGACGCCCCGCCAGCCGCAACCCGGCCGCACGCCAATCCCCCGGACGGTGCGACCGGGGCGGCCCCCGGCCGCGGCGATCACCGCATCGCGCCAGGAAGCCCCGATCGCGGACCTCCACCGAACCTGAGCGAACCCGGCAGCGCCGGTCGCGCGGCAGCCCCCGATCCAGGCCGGCCGGTGGTCGGGTAGGCTTCCAAGCCCCCGACGCTGAGAGGACCCCTCTTGACCACCCAGGTGCTGACCGGCCTGCTGCTGCTGCTCCTGCCGATCGCCTACAACCTGCTCTACACCCTGCTCGCCCGCGGCTTCGACTACCCCGACATCCTGCGCCAACCGACCAGCCAGGTCCTGGAGCGGTTCGCCGCCGGCGGCAGCCGGCTGGTCCTCACCTGGTGGGGGTTCGCCATGAGCGCGGTCCTGCTCGCCCCGGCCGTGGTGCTGCTGTCGGCCACCCTCGCCGACGCCAACCCCACCGTCGTGGCGCTGGCCACCGCGATCGGGCTGCTGGCCGCGCTGGTGCAGTTCCTGGGCCTGATCCGCTGGCCGTTCGCCGTGCCGCACCTTGCCCGCCTGGCCGGCGACCCGGCGACCACCCCGGCCACCAGGGATGCCGTCGAGGTCGCCTTCCAGACCCTCAACCGTTACCTGGGGGTGGCGGTCGGTGAGCACCTGGGCTACCTGTTCACCGGCCTGTGGACCGCGCTGGCCGGCATTGCGCTGATCCAGTCGGACGTGCTGCACCCGCTGTTCGGCGTCGTCGGGCTGCTGCTGGCGCCGCTGTTTGTGCTCGGCTCGCTGGAGTTCGTCGGCGGCTTCGAACCGCGCGGCTGGAAGCTCGCCGGCACCTTGGTCCCGCTGGCCTACATCGGCTGGTCGGCGTGGCTGCTGGCCCTCGGCATCGGCCTGCTCGTCACCGCCTGACCCGGCATGCCGAGTCAGGTGCCTTGGTTCGGAGCGGTTGGGTCCAGCAGTCGTTCCCGCCGCCCTCGCAAAGGGCATTGACGTACTTGACACACCCGCATCTGGCACGGTCCCTGGCCATCCTAGGACTTGGTACAGGTCAAATCGTCCTGGCGGCGCTACCTCTCGGAAAGCGCCGCTCACGCACCGCTAGTTCGATGCGTCAGCAGGCTCCGGCTCGAACACCTGACGGATCTCGATCTCGACCTCAGCGCCGTACTCGCCGGGGTAGATCCGCGACCACGCCCCGAACGGGAACCGCTCGGCCCAACCGACAGGCTCGTCCATCGACGGCACCTGGAGGATCCCCGAAAACCGGGTTCGGCGCAGCGGCAGGCCCGCCGGGGGTGGTGAATAGCAGCCTGGCCGAGCGCCGCTTGGGATCCGACCGCACGGTGGTGTCTAGGACCTCGACCTCGCCCGCGAGGAAATGCCGCCAGGCTGGTGGCCGTGGTGCGCGCAGCTGCTTGCCCTGTCGACGGCGCGTGAAAACTGACCCCCGGGCGACGCTTGAATGTTGACCCCTCTCAGATCCTGGCTCGAGCCGAGCTGGGAGGAAGCGAGGGTGTTGAGCGTGGAGGACTGGGCCGAGATCCGCCGGCTGCACCGAGCCGAGGGGATGCCGATCAAGCAGGTCGCCAGGGTGATGGGGTGCTCGAAGAACACCGTGAAGCGGGCTTTGGCGGCCGAAGGCCCACCGCGGTATGCGCGGGCGGCGCGGGGATCGGTGGTGGACGCGGTCGAGCCACGCATCCGGGAGTTGCTGGCGGCCTGGCCGACGATGCCGGCCACCGTGATCGCCGAGCGGATCGACTGGCCGCATGGGTTGACGGTGCTCAAGGACCGGGTGCGGGAGCTGCGCCCGGTGTATCTGCCGCCCGATCCGGCCTCGCGGACCGCCTATCAAGCCGGTGGGGTGGCCCAGTGTGACCTGTGGTTCCCCGACATCTGCCTGCCGGTGGGGTTCGGCCAGACCAGGGCGGCGACCCGGCTGCCGGTGCTGGTGATGGTGACCGGCTATGCCCGCTGGCTGTCGGCCAGGCTGGTCCCCTCGCGCTGCGCGGAGGACCTGTTCGCTGGCTGGTGGCAGCTGCTCCAGGGGCTGGGTGGAGTGCCGCGGGTGCTGGTGTGGGACGGGGAGGGCGCGGTCGGCCAGCGCCGCCGGCGCCAGACGGTCCTGACCGAGCAAGCCCATGGGTTCCGTGGGGTGCTGGGCGCCAAGATCCTGATCTGCAATCCCGCTGACCCGGAGGCCAAGGGGCTGGTGGAGCGGGCCAACGGCTATCTGGAGACCTCGTTCCTGCCCGGCCGCAGCTTCGCCTCCCCGGCCGACTTCAACGCCCAGCTTGGCGACTGGCTCGGGCTGGTCAACCAGCGGCAGCG
Organism: Actinomycetes bacterium; assembly: GCA_035640005.1. Classification (GTDB taxonomy): domain Bacteria; phylum Actinomycetota; class CALGFH01; order CALGFH01; family CALGFH01; genus DASQWY01. The sequence goes on along the minus strand of DASQWY010000478.1, from coordinate 1,377 downwards.
GCGGGTGCTGGGCTGCGCCCCGGCCGACCGGATCGCCGCCGACCGCGCCGCGATGCTGCCCCTGCCGCCGGTCGCACCGGTCACTGGCTGGCGCAGCACCCTTCGGCTGCCCCGCGACCACTATGTGCGGCTGGACGCCAACGACTACTCGGTCCACCCGGCGGTGGTCGGCCGCCGCGTGGAGCTGGCTGGCGACCTGGACCGCGTCCGCGTGCTCTGTGAGGGGCGGGTGGTCGCCGAGCATGTGCGCTGCTGGGCGCGGCATCAGACGATCAGCGACCCCGCCCACCTCGAGGCCGCGGCCAAGCTCCGCCACGACCGGGCTGCGGTCAACGCCGCGGCCCGTCGCCGCGACCACGCCGAGGTCCAGCTGCGGTGCCTGGCCGACTACGACGCCGCCTTCGGCCTGGACGACGGCCAGGGGGTGGCCTGATGCCGGCCAAGACCGCCACCCGGGACCTGACCGGCGAGCTCGCGTTCCTGACCCGGGCGCTGAAGGCGCCGACGCTTCGCACCTCGGTGGCCCGGCTGGCCGAGCGCGCCCGCGCCGAGGGCTGGAGCCATGAGGAGTTCCTGGCCGCCTGCCTGCAACGCGAGGTCGCCGCCCGCGAGGCCCACGGCGGCGAGGGCCGCATCCGCGCCGCCCGCTTCCCCGCCCGCAAGAGCCTGGAGGAGTTCGACTTCGACCACGCCAGGAGCCTGAAGCGGGAGCTGATCGCGCACCTGGGCACCCTCGACTTCGTCCTGGCCAAGGAGAACGTGGTCTTCCTCGGCCCACCCGGGACCGGCAAGACCCATCTGGCCATCGGCCTTGGCATCCGGGCCTGCCAGGCCGGCCACCGGGTCGCCTTCGCCACCGCCGCCCAGTGGGTCAACCTGCTGGCCGACGTCCACACCACCGGCCGCCTCCAGGCCGAACTGGCCCGGCTGGGCCGCTACCCGCTGCTGGTCATCGACGAGGTCGGCTACATCCCCTTCGAGCCCGAGGCCGCCAACCTGTTCTTCCAGCTGGTCTCGGCCCGCTACGAGCGCGCCTCGCTGATCGTCACCTCCAACAAGCCGTTCGGCCGCTGGGGCGAGGTGTTCGGCGACGACGTGGTCGCCGCGGCCATGATCGACCGCCTGGTCCACCACGCCGAAGTCATCTCGATGAAGGGAGACAGCTACCGACTCAAAGACCGCGACCTCGGCCGCGTCCCCGCGGCCACCACCGACGACCAATGACCGGCAAGGGGGTCAGTTTTCACCCGCCGCCAAGGGGTCAGTTTTCGGCCGCCGTTGACAGCCGGGTCTGCGGCGCGGCACGCATAGACCGGTACTGGTGTAGGCGGTGCCGCTTACCGGAGCACATGCCCGAGGCGTATGCTCGTTCTGGTC
>DASQWY010000477.1:0-2350 GCA_035640005.1 Actinomycetes bacterium | reverse complement strand
CCCGGCGGTGGTCGCGGCGGTCGAGTCCGACCTGGAGCGGCGCCTGTCGCACCTCATCATCGACGCCGGCCCGCGCTGGGTCCGGCTCGCGCCCGGGGAGACCCTCGTCGAGCAGGGCGACCCCGGCGACGAGCTGTTCCTGCTGTTCGACGGGGTCCTGTCGGTGGAGCAGGACGGCAAGCCGGTGGTCGAGGTCGGGCCGGGCGCGATCCTCGGCGAGATGGCGCTGCTGGAGGGCGGGCGCCGCACCGCCACCCTGCGGGCGGTGACGCCCTGCCGGGTGGCGGTCGTGCCCGGCGACCGGATCGACCGGGAGGCGCTCGAACAGGTCGCCAGGCGCCGCCGCGAGGGGAGCTCCTGACGGCGTGACCTGCCCGAACTGCGGAGAGGCCAACCCGGAGCGGGCGCGCTTCTGCCTGAACTGCGGCGCGGCGCTGCAGGCCCCCGAGGGCCGGCGCGACGTCCGCAAGGTGGTCACGGTCGTCTACTGCGACGTGACCGGCTCCACCGCCCTCGGCGAACGGCTCGACCCGGAGCCGCTCGGCCAGGTCATGGGCCGCTGGTACGAGGCCATGCGGCTGGTGGTGGAGCGCCACCGCGGCCGGGTCCAGAAGTTCATCGGCGACGCGGTCCTGGCCACCTTCGGCGTGCCGGTGCTGCGCGAGGACGACGCCCTGCGCGCCGTCCGCGCCGCCGCCGGCATGCAGGACGCCCTCGCCGAGCTGAACGCCGCCCTCACCCGCGACTGGGGCGTCGGCCTGGAGGTCCGCGTCGGGGTCAGCACCGGCGAGGTGGTGGTCGGCGACCCGCGGCCGGGCGGCGCGCTGGTGGTGGGCGACGCGGTCAACCGGGCCGAGCGGCTGCAGGCGGCCGCCCGGCCCGGCGAGGTGCTGCTGGACCGGCAGACCTGGCAGCTGGCCCGCGACGCGGTGGTGGTCGCGCCGGTGGCGCCCGAGGAGCTCGCCGACCCGCTGGCCCGCGTGGACGCCTACCGGCTGGTCGACGTCTCCCCCGACGCGCTCGGCCACGCCCGCCGCCACGAGGGCCTGCTGGTCGGCCGCGCCGACGAGCTGCAGCTGTTCGACTGGGTCTACCGGCGGGCGGTGCGGGAGTCCACCTGCCACCTGCTCACCGTGCTCGGCGCCGCCGGGGTGGGCAAGTCGCGCCTGGTCGCCGAGGCGGTCGAGGCGGTCGGCGAGGCGGCGACGGTGCTGCTCGGCCACTGCCTGCCGGACGCGGAGGGCAGCACCTTCTGGCCGGTCGCCCAGGCGGTCCGCGCGGCGGCCGAGGTCAAGCGGGCGGACTCGCCCGAGGAGGCCCGCGCCAAGCTGGACGGGCTGCTGGGCGGCGCCGCCGACGGCGCCCGCGTCGCCGACCGGATCGGCCGGCTGATCGGGCTGGAGGACGCGCCGCTGCCGGCCGAGGAGACCGTCTGGGCGGTGCGCCGGTTCCTGGAGGTGCTGGCCAGCCGGCGGCCGCTGCTGCTGATCCTCGACGACCTCCACTGGGCCCAGCCGACCCTGCTCGACCTGGTCGAGCAGCTGGTCGACCTGACCCGGGAGGCGCCGATCCTGCTGGTCGCGGTCGCCCGCCCCGAGCTGCTGGAGCAGCGGCCGACCTGGGCGGGCGGCAAGCTGAACGCCAGCACGGTCATGCTGGAGCCGCTCGACGAGCGGGAGTCGGCGACCCTGCTCGCCCAGCTCGCCGGGGAGGCGACCCTGCCGGAGGAGGCGGCCGCCGCCATCACCCGCACCGCCGAGGGCAACCCGCTGTTCCTGGAGGAGCTGCTGGCGACGCTGATCGAGGAGGGCCGGCTGGAACACCGCGACGGCCGCTGGGTCGGCGGGGACCTGGCGACCGTGGCCGCGCCGCCGTCGATCCACGCGCTGCTGGCCGCCCGGCTGGACCGCCTGGGCGCCGGCGAGCGCGGCCTGATCGAGCGGGCGGCGGTGATCGGCCACGCGTTCGACCCGGCCGCGCTGGCGGCGCTGACGCCGCCGGCCGACCGCGCCGAGGTCCCGGCCCAGCTCGACTCGCTGGTGCGCCGGGAGCTGCTGCGCCCGGCCGACCCCTCCGTCGGCGGCCGCGGCTGGTACCAGTTCCGCCACCTGCTGGTGCGGGACGCCGCCTACGACTCCCTGCCCAAGCAGACCCGCGCCGAGCTGCACGAGCGCTACGCCGGCTGGCTGGCCGAGCGGGTCGGCGCCCGCAGCCGCGAGTACGAGGAGATCCTCGGCTACCACCTGGAACGGGCCCACCGCTTCCTCGCCGAGCTGGGCCCGGTCGACGCTCACGGGGTGGGGCTGGCGGCAGCCGCCGCCGAGCGGCTGGCGGCGGCCGGCCGCCGCGC
>DASQWY010000476.1:0-9265 GCA_035640005.1 Actinomycetes bacterium | reverse complement strand
GGCCCGCCCCGCCACCCCGAAGCGCCGGCCGCCGACCGGGCCGGCGGCGGCCGGCGCCTGCTGGGTCACGACGGCGTGGAGCCGACCGCGTCGGCCGGGCTCGTCACCGGCCGGCCGTTGCCGTCCACGCTCGCCGCGGCGCCGGCCAGCTCGAAGTCGGCGTAGCCGAGCACGCCCATCTCGGGCAGGTCGAGCCCGACCAGCTCGTCCTGCTCGCGCGAGCGGATGCCGCCGGGCGTCAGCGCGTTCTGGACGCGGAAGAAGCCGTAGGCGATGCCGAACATCACCACCGCGATCACGAGGCAGGAGATGACCTGGGCGACCAGCTGGTCGGCGCCGCCGTAGAACAGGCCCTTGACGCCGCCGGCGACGCCGTTGAAGCCGTCGCCGTAGCTGCCGTCGGCGAGCAGGCCGACCGACAGGACCCCCCACAGGCCGCAGGTGCCGTGGACCGAGATCGCCCCGACCGGGTCGTCGACCCTGGCGCGCCGCTCGAAGAACCAGATCGAGTGGATCACCAGGACGCCCGCGACCGAGCCGATCACCGCGGCCGCCCACGGCTGCACGAACGCGCAGGGCGCGGTGATCGCCACCAGCCCCGCCAGCATGCCGTTGGCCATCATGCCCGGGTCGAACTTCCCGGTCCGCAGCTTGACGTAGTACATCGCCACGGTGGCGCCGAACGCGGAGGCGATGGCGGTGTTGGTCGCCACGATCGTGAAGCGCAGGTCGGTGGCTGCCAGCGTGGAGCCGGCGTTGAAGCCGAACCAGCCGACCAGCAGGATGAACGTGCCGAGCATCGCCATCGGGATGTGGTGGGCGGCCAGCGTGCGCGGCTTGCCGTCGTTGCCGTACTTGCCGAGCCGCGGGCCGAGCACCAGCGCGCCCGCCAGGGCGGCGACGCCGCCCATGGCGTGGACCACGCCGCTGCCGGCGAAGTCGACCACGCCGTGGCCGAGGCCGGCGGAGTTGCCGAGCTGCGACAGCCAGCCGCCGCCCCACACCCAGGCGCCGTACAGCGGGTAGAACAGCGCCCCGCAGAACAGCCCCCACAGGGTGAACGAGGAGAACTTCCAGCGCTCGGCCATCGCCCCCGTTGGGATGGTGGCGGTGGTGTCCATGAACGCGACCATGTACAGGAAGTAGGCGGCCACGCTCACGTCGTAGGCAGGCCCGGCCAGGAAGAAGCCGGTGTGGCCGAGCACGCCGCCGTGGTCGCCGAAGCCGAGCATCTTCCCCAGCGAGCTGGCGTAGCCGATCACCGGTGCGCTCACCCCGCCGAACATGAACGCGTAGCCGACCGCGAAGAACGCCACGAAGCCGAGGCCGAAGATCGCGAAGTTGGTGCTGACCACGTGGGCGGCGTGCTTGGCGCGGCAGAAGCCGGTCTCCACCAGGGCGAAGCCGGCCTGCATGAAGATCACCAGCACGGCCGCGACGACCACCCACAGCAGGTTCAGGCCGAACTCGGTGCCGGAGAACTGGTCGGGGGTCTTGGGCTTGAGGTTCGACCCGGTCGGGTCGGCCCACGCCAGCAGCGGGCTGGCCAGGAACATCCCGGCCCCGAGGACGGCGGCGGCCGCCAGTGACCTGGCGCGCAGTCGCATGGTCCCTCCTTGATGCGGACGACAGAACACCAATGGCGCCAGGCCTCCGGCGCCACCCGCGACGCTACGGAGCGACGGTTGCGCCCGCGTTGTCCCCGCGTGACGGGCGTGTTTCGCGGCCAATCCGTCCCCCCGGGAAACACGCCCGTCACCGGGGCGCAACGCGGTGGCCACGGGCGCGGCCTACGGTGCGGCCGATGGAAGTCGGGACCGTCCTGCTGCACGTGCTCGTGGTGCTGGTCGCCGCCAAGGTGGGCGCGGAGGCGTCCGAGCGGCTCGGCCAGCCCGCCGTGCTCGGGGAGCTGGTCCTGGGGGTGCTGGTCGGCCCGTCCGTGCTCGGCCTGGTCGGCCACGACCAGGTCCTCGCCGTCCTGGCCGAGCTGGGGGTCCTGCTGCTGCTGCTGCAGGTCGGGCTGGAGACCGAGCTGGCCGACCTGCTGAAGGTCGGCCGCCCCGCCCTGACGGTCGCGGTGGTCGGGGTGGCGCTGCCGCTCGGCCTCGGCTGGCTGGCCCTGCGGGCCACCGGGCTGGCCGGCGGCGGCCGGCACGTGGAGCTGTTCCTGGCCGCGTCGCTCACCGCCACCAGCGTGGGCATCACCGCCAGGGTCTTCGGCGACCTGCGCGCGCTGGCCCGCGCCGAGGCGCGCACCGTGCTCGGCGCGGCCGTCGCCGACGACGTGCTCGGCCTGGTGATCCTGGCGGTGATGGCCCGCCTGACCAGCGGCGGCAGCGCCGGGCTCACGCTGCGGCTGCTGCTGGCGGGCGGCGCCGCCGTGGCCTTCCTGCTGGCCGGGGTCGGCGCCGGCGTGCGGCTGGCGCCGCCGCTGTTCCACGCGATCGAGCGGCTGGCCCGTTCGGACGGGACGCTGATCGCGCTCGGCCTGGCGTTCGCGCTCGGCTTCGCGCGCCTGGCCGACCTGGTCGGGCTGGCGCCGATCGTGGGCGCGTTCGTGGCCGGCGTGGTGCTGGCCCGCAGCCGCACCAGGGGCGCGATCGGCGACAGCCTGGCGCCGATCGCGCACGTGTTCGTGCCCGTGTTCTTCCTGCAGATCGGCATCGACGCCGGCGTCGGTGAGCTGCTGCAGCCGCGGCGGCTGGCGTTGGCCGGGCTGCTGCTGGCCGTCGCGGTGGTCGGCAAGCTGCTGGCCGGCGTGGCGGTGGCCGGCAGCGGCATGGACCCGGTGCTGGTCGGGGTCGGCATGCTGCCCCGCGGCGAGGTCGGGCTGATCTTCGCCAGCCTCGGCCTGCGCACCGGCGTGCTGGACGCCGGCGGCTACGGCGCGCTGCTGCTGGTGGTGCTGCTGACCACGTTCGCGACCCCGCCGCTGCTGCGCTGGCGGTTCGGGCGGTACCCGGCGCCGCCGCCCGCGCCGGTGGCCGGCGCGCGGGGGGAGCTGGTGGTGCGGGCGGGCACGGTCGAGCTGGCCGGCGACCCGCCGCCCGGCTCGCGCGCCCTGCTGGGCCTGCGCGCCGCGCGGCTGGCCGCGGCCGCCAGGCCCGGCCCGCGGCTGCTGAACTGGCTGGCGGCCGGCGCGCCCGGCCCGGTCCGCTGGACCCCGGAGCTGGTCGCCGAGCTGCTCGAGCTGCTCAGGGACGGCCGGACCGGCTCCTGGGAGCTGCTGGAGGGGACCGGGCTGCTGGCCGCCTACCTGCCGGAGCTGGCGGCCGTCGCCGGGCGGCGGCCGGCGGCCGGCGCCGCGCCCTGGCACGAGCTGGGCGCGCTGGCCCGGCTCGCCGAGCCGAGCCGGGACCCGGCGGCCGCGGCCGCCTGGCTGGCGCTGGAACGGCCGGCGCCGCTGCTGCTGGCGGCCCTGGTGCGAGCGGTGACCCGCGGCGGGGTGCGGCCGCGGGAGGCGGCCGCCGCCGCCAGGCGGACCGCCCGCCGGCTCGGCCTCGGCGCCACCGACGAGGAGGCGCTGGCCGCCCTGGTCGGCGGCGAGGCCGACCTGGCCGAGGCGGCCGTCCATACCGACCTGCTCGACGAGGAGCAGGTGCTCGACCTGGCCGCCCGCCTCGGCGACCCGCCGCGGGCGCGCATGGCCTACCTGCTGGCCGTGGCCGAGCAGGACGACGGCGCCGACTTCCAGGGCTGGCGGCGCGGCCAGCTCGACGAGCTGCTGGTGCGGGTGCTGGCCGCCATGGACGAGCCCGGCCTCACCGACCGGGCGGCCGAGAACCTGCTCAACCGGCGCCGCGCCGAGGTGCGGCGACTGCTGGGCGCCTCCGCCGGCCGGGTCGCCGACGACTGGCTGGCGGCGGCGCCGCGCCGCTACCTGCTCGCCCACCCGGCCGCCACCATCGCCGCCCACCTGGGCATGGCGGTGCCGCCGCCCGGCCGGCAGGAGCTGCGGGTCGCGCTGCGCTCCGAACCGGCCCCGGGCAGCGCCAACGGCGAGCCGCCCGAGGACCGCGAGCTGCGGGTCGACGTGGTCGCCCGGGACCGGCCCGGACTGCTGGCCGAGCTGGCCGCCGCCCTCTCCGCCGCCGGCCTGGACGTCGCCAGGGCGCACGCGTCGACCTGGCCAGAGGGCCTGGTCGTCGACGTGTTCCACGTGAGCGGGCCGGCCGAGCTGGCAGCGCCCGACCTGCGCGAGCGGGTGCAGGCGCGGCTGCGCCGGGAGCTGGCCGACGGCTCCCACCGCCACCACGCCCCCGCCGCCGCCCGCCGGCCGGGCGGCCGCGGCGGCGCGGTGCTGGTCCGGGTCGACGCCGAGGCCACCCCCTGGCACAGCGTGGTCCGGGTGGAGGCGCCCGACCGGCCGGGCCTGCTGGCCGAGGCCCTCGCGGAGCTGGCCAGGCAACGGATCGACGTGCGGGTCGCCCAGGTCGGCGGCGGCAACGGCCGCGCCAGCGACGTGTTCTTCGTCACCGACCAGGCCGGCAACCCGCTCGACCGCCGCGCCGGCGACCGCCTCGGCACCGCCCTGGCCGGCCGCCTCAGCGGCCGCCCGACCCCGTGACCAACGGCACCGACGGCCGGTGACCGGGAGCACAGCGGAGGCAGCGGCCGGGCTGCCACCTTGAGGTGGGATCCGGCGAGGAGGCTGCGCGATGACGCTGACGACGACCTACACCTTCCACGGCCTGACGATCGAGCTGCACGAGGACAAGACCACCGCGACCGCAGCGCACCCGACCATCGCCATGAGCACCACCGGGCTCCCGATCCTCGGGGGCGGCGCGTTCGTGGGGCGAGTCGACCGGCAGTCCGCTGACGGCCTACGATGACCAGAGCATGACCAGCCGCCGCGACCAGCGCGACATCGCCCGCTTCGACGCATGGTCCGAGCGCTACGACCGAAGCTGGCTGCAACGGGTGTTCTTCGGCCCGGTGCACGCGCACGTGATCGCCGTGGCCAACCAGGCCGCCCCGCAGGCGCGCACCGTCCTGGACGTGGGCTGCGGGACCGGGCTGCTGCTGGAGCGGCTGGGCCAGGCGTACCCGACCGCCCGGCTGGCCGGCGTGGACGCCGCCCCGGGGATGGCAGAGGTCGCCGCACGACGCCACCGGATCGCCGCCGTGGTGGGGGTCGCCGAGCAGCTTCCGTTCCGCACCGGATCGGTGGAGCTGCTGGTCAGCACCATCTCATTCCACCACTGGGGCGACCAGCGACGCGGCCTGGCGGAGGTCCGACGGGTGCTGGGCCCTGGTGGGCACCTGCTGCTCACCGACCCGATCGTCACCAGCTGGCTGCGGCCCTTCTACATGATCGGCCGCGCCCGGGACCGATTCCACACCGGAGCCGAGCTGGACGCCATGCTCGGCGACGCTGGGCTGCGTGCCACCCGCCGCTCGACGGTGCCAGGGATGTGGGGGCGGTGGCGGTGACCGTCGCCGTGCCCGTCTGAACCCACGACCCCTGGTAGTCCGTCGGCTCCGGGTGGGTCTTCGCCGTCCCACCGCTGGCCAGCTCCTGGTGCTCAGCAGGCCGGACCTGTCCTACCGACGAGAGGCTACCTGGCAATGATGAAGATCACGATCTACGGCTGGAGGACTAAGCAACGGTCCGCAGCAGTGACCGACGGTCAACAGCGGTCAGCCGTTTGGGGCGGCGAGCTGCGCCGCCGCCCGTCGATGGGCGGTCGTACAGTGCTTCCCAAGCTCGCGGTGGACGGCAATGCCGGCGGCCCTCGCGCCTGCGGGCGGCCGCCTGCGGCGGCCGTCCTCGGCCCGGCGCCGCCGGCAGGCCCCAGGCCGTCCGGGACGTACCGCCGGCGCGTGGCGGCCACCCTCGCCCAGCAGCCTCGCGCCGGCCACCAGGCCCACTAGACGACCTTGCGCGCCGCCGACCCTCGGTCCGTGAGCCGCAGCCGTAGCTCGATTCCCTCCAGCTCAGCCCTCGCCCGGTCCAGTCGACGGGCACGACGGCCGGCGCCCTCAGCGCCGAGCAGGGCCGCCAGCTCCGCGCGCACCTCCGAGCGGCCGAGGACCCGAACGACCTTGGCCGCCTCCCGTTCGATCCACTTGTCAGCGAGGGTCAGGTCTCGACTTCGCCGCCCAGCAGGCGGGCGAGACGGTCGGAGACGGCCGGATCAACAGCGGCGCCAGCCAGCTCGGCGCCCAGCTCCAGCAAGACACAGACGTCGGCGGCGTCCAGTGCCCACCTGACCTGGCCGCCCTGGCGGCTGGTCAAGGTGGTGCCCGCCGAGTCCAGCAGCATGAGCACCTGACCCTCGGGACCGCTGAGCATCGCGCCTCCCGTGGTTGGGCGGGAGCCGGGACGCCAGCCTTCCCTGGAGCCGGCGTCTCGGCTCCTCGTATCCGACGGCGGACGCTCCGACCGTCGCATCGGGCAGGCCCCGCCGGAACGGCAGCGCGCTAGGCAGGCCGCGCCACTTGCCTACTGCCTGGCGGCAGGCAGCGTCGTACCATCTCCGCACGAATGCGGCGTTTGGGGACGTGCAATGCCCGAGAAGTCACCGTTGCAGCGAGCCCGCGAACAACACGGCCTGAAACAAGTCGAAGCCGCCCAGGAGATTTGCAACGTCATCGGCCCCGCGCACGGCTATACCGACCTCGGCCTTGACGCCAACGCCGTCAGCCGCCACGAACGCGGCAAGGTCCGGCCGCGCGACCCGTACCCAGAGCTGTACGCGGCCTTGTACGGCCGCCCGCCCGAGGAGCTGTTCCCCGATCACAAGCGCGTCAGGGCCAATGCCCGCGCGTACCGCCGCCGGCCTGTGCGGGCGCTGTGGCCCTGGGGCCTGTTCGCCGGCGCCGAGGACCAAGACGACGAGCCGGAGGTTGCCGGCCTGGTCGTTCCGCTGCTAGGGCGTCACGTCGAGGAGGCCGATGTGGCCCGCGTCTGCTCCGATACCGAGCTGTTCGGGCTGATGGATCAGCGGCACGGCGGTGGGCACGTGCGCTGGCTGGTGGTCGACTACCTGCGCCGCGAGGTCGCGCCGCTGCTGCATGGCAGCTACAGCGACCGGGTCGGCCGGGAGCTGCTGGCCGCCGCGGCGGTCCTCACCCGCCGGGCCGGGATGATGGCCTACGACGCCGGGCGCCACGCCTCCGCCCGCCACGATTTCGCCCAAGCGCTCCAGCTCGCCCGTGGCGCCGGCCACCAGGCGCTGGCCGCGCACGTGCTGACCAGCATGAGCCACCAGGCCATCGACCTCGGCCGCACCAGCGACGCCCTGGCGATGCTGGAAGCGGCCCGCCAGGACGCCGCCGGCGCGGCGGCGCCAACCCTGCTGGCCAAGGTGGCGGTCATGCAGGCCCGCCTGCACGCCCGCCTCGGGAACGCAAGCGACTGCGAGCGTGCGCTGCTTGCGGCCTCGGGGGCATCCGAGCAGGCCGACCATGCCCGCGACCCCGATTGGATTGCCAGCACCGACCAGCCGTACCTGCTCGGCCAGTTCGGCACCTGCTACCTGGACCTCGGCCGCCCCGCCCGCGCGGAGCGCTACGTCCGCCAAGCCTTCGGCGGGCACCGGCCCGACTTCGTTCGCCGCCGTGCCATGGGCGCCACCCTGCTCGCTCGATCCCTCCTGGACCAAGGCGAGCTGCAGGAGGCGTGCAACCTGGGCGTCCAGGCCGTCACTCTCACCGCCGGGCTGAAGTTCCGCCGCGCGCTGGCCGCCGTCGCCGACCTGCACGGCCGGCTGGCCCCATATCGGGGCGAGCAGGTCGCCAAGGACCTCGCCGCCCGCGCCGCGGCCTTGCTCGGGACAGCGCCGTTCGAGGACGCTAGAGCCGCACCGCTCGACCTCGGAGGCGCGCATGGCGGAACGGCTGGTCCTATGGGACATCGACCGGACCCTGCTGTTTGCCGGCGGCGTGGACAAGCAGGTATGGCTTGAAGTCTGCTCCGAACTCGTCGGCCGGCCGGTCACCAGGCTGGGCAACACCTCGGGCCGCACCGACCCGCAGATCCTGCTGGACGCTTTCCGGCTAGCTGGGCTGGACGACACCGAGGCAGCCCGGCTCCTGCCGGATGCGCTCAAGCTGGAGGCCGAGCGGCTGGCCGCCCGGCGGGACGAGCTGCGCGCCAAGGGCCATGCGATGCCGGGCGCGGCCCGGGCGCTGGCGGCGCTTGCCGAGGTCCCGGGCGTGGTGCAGTCGGTGCTGACCGGCAACGTGCGGCCTAACGCGGCCCTCAAGCTGGCCACCTTCGGCCTGGACCGCTATGTGGATTTCGAGGTGGGCGCCTACGGCTCCGACGACAGCGACCGGCCGGCGCTGGTCCGGCTAGCCCGCAAGCGGGCCAATGTGCGCCTTGGGCGGGAGCTAGACCAGTCCAGCACCGTCATCGTCGGGGACTCGCTACGGGACGTGCAGGCCGGGCAGGTCGGCGGAGCCCGGGTCGTGGCAGTGGCCACCGGCCGCACCGACGCAGCGGCGCTCAGCGAGGCCGGCGCGGAGATCGTCCTGGCTGACCTTGACGACACCGGTGCGCTGCTTCGAGCCATCCTGGCAGAGCAGCCGGCGCCGAGCCGCAGGCTCGGATAGCTTCGCTCGGAGACGAACGCCGATCGCCGCTTCGCCGGCTACGCCGTGCCCTTGCTCAGCGCCTCGACCAGCGCGGCGCCGTACTCGGGCAGGTCGGGCGGGCGGCGGGCCGTGACCAGGTTGCCGTCGACCACCACCGGCTCATCGACATACGTGGCCCCGGCATTCATCACGTCATCTCGAATCCCAACGGTGCAGGTCATAGTCCTGCCCTTGAGCACGCCGGCCGACGCCGGCACCCAGCCGCCATGACAAATGACGCCGAGCAGCTTGCCCGCAGCATCGGCCTGCCTGACCAGCTCCAGCACCTTCTCGGAGCGGCGCAGCTTGTCAGGTGCCCAGCCGCCGACCACCAGGATGCCGTCGAAGTCCGCCATGTGGAGATCGTCGACGTGCGCGTCCGGCTCCGCCACCAAGCCGTACTTGCCCGTGTAGCTGGGTGCGCCGAGGCCCGCGACGACCACCTCGGCGCCTTCCTCGCGTAGCCGCAACACCGGGTACCACAGCTCCAGATCCTCGTAGTCCGCTTCGACCAAGGCGATTACGCCCTTGCCCTTGAGTCGCATGGTCGTTCCTCGCTTCCTACGCCGAGGCGTCCGGTATCAGAGTATGCAGCTCAGGCGGCGACAGATGACGCCCGTGTTATGATCAACGAGTCATCCTTGATCCCGGGGGTGCAGGTCATGGTGCGGCCCTTGAGCAC
>DASQWY010000475.1:0-2781 GCA_035640005.1 Actinomycetes bacterium | reverse complement strand
GCGCTGGTGCACCGAGCGCCGCCGGCCGGTGGTGGAGTTCTGGCTGGCGCTGGCCAACGCCGCGGTCGTCCCCGGTCGCCTGCTCCGTCGTGCCTGGCGCTGCTACCGCTGGGACGGCCGTCCCCGCCGCCGCCCATTACCGCCTACTGGCGCAGGCCCTAACCCGACGGGCAATTCGGTTGCCGGCAGTGTGGCCATCTGCTGCACTGCCGGCAGCCGACGATCGACCGACCAGGGAGGCGACCATGCGTGAGGCGTTCATGTCCACTGCCGCCTACCCGGAGGACATGACGCCTGGTGAGCACGCTGAACCTGGGAATCCTCGCGCACGTCGACGCCGGTAAGACCAGCCTGGCCGAGCGGCTGCTGTACGCCGCCGGGGTCATCGACCAGGTCGGCCGGGTCGACGACGGCAGCACCCAGACCGACACCCTGGCGCTGGAGCGGCAGCGCCGCATCACCATCAAGTCGGCGGTGGTGTCGTTCGCCGTCGGCGACGTCACCGTCAACCTGATCGACACGCCCGGCCACCCGGACTTCATCGCCGAGGTGGAACGGGTGCTGAGCGTGCTCGACGGCGCCGTGCTGGTGGTCTCCGCCGTGGAGGGAGTGCAGTCGCAGACCCGCGTGCTGCTGCGGACGCTGCGGCGGCTGCGCATCCCGACCCTGCTGTTCGTGAACAAGATCGACCGGCGCGGCGCGCGGCCCGAACGGGTGCTGCGGGCCATCGCCGAGAAGCTGACCCCGGCGATCATCCCGATGGCATCGGCCAGCCGGCTCGGCACCCGCGACGCGGTCGCCACGCCCTACCGCGCCGCCGACCCCGCGTTCACCGCCCGGCTGGCCGACCTGCTCGCCGACCACGACGACGCGCTGCTGGCCGCCTACCTCGACGACCGGCGGACGGTCCCCTGCCCGCGGCTCCGCGCCGCGCTGGCGGCGCAGACCAGGCGGGCGCTGGTGCACCCGGTGTTCCTCGGCTCGGCGATCACCGGCGCCGGCGTGGACGCGCTGGTCGCCGGCATCGTCGAGCTGCTGCCCGCGGCCGGCGGCGACCCCGGCGGGCCCGTCTCGGCCACCGTCTTCAAGGTCGAACGCGGCCCGGCCGGGGAGCGGATCGCCTACGTCCGCATGTTCTCGGGCACGGTCCGCGCCCGCGACCGGCTGCGGGTCCGCGGGCAGGACGAGGGGAAGGTCACCGCCATCAGCGTCGTCGAGCGCGGCTCGGCCAGCCCGCGCGCGTCGGTCGCCGCCGGGCAGATCGGCAAGCTGTGGGGGCTGGGCGACGTCCGCATCGGCGACCCGGTCGGCGTGCCGCCGGCGCGCTCACCGGGCCGGCAGTTCGCCCCGCCCACGCTGGAGACGGTGGTGGTCCCCCGCCGGGCCGCCGACCGGGGCGCGCTGCACAACGCCCTCGCCCAGCTCGCCGAGCAGGACCCGCTGATCAACCTGCGCCAGGACGACGTCCGCCAGGAGCTGTTCGTCTCCCTCTACGGCGAGGTGCAGAAGGAGGTCATCCAGGCGACCCTGGCCGGCGACTTCGACCTGGACGTCAGCTTCCGGGAGACGACCACGATCTGCGTCGAACGGCCCGCCGGCAGCGGCGCGGCCGTGGAGCTGGCCGGCAAGCCGTCCAACCCGTTCCTCGCGACCGTCGGGCTGCGCGTCGAGCCGGCGCCGGCCGGCTCGGGCGTGCGCTTCCGGCTGGCGGTCGAGTTCGGGTCGCTGCCGCCGTCGTACCAGAAGGCGGTCGAGGACGCCGTCCGCGAGACCCTCCGCCAGGGCCTCTACGGCTGGCAGGTCACCGACTGCACGGTCACCATGACCCATTCGGTGCGGCTGCGGATGTTCCCCTCCAGCACGCCCGCGGACCACCGCAACCTGACGCCGCTGGTGCTGATGCAGGCGCTGCGGCAGGCCGGCACCAGGGTGTACGAGCCGATGCACCGCTTCCTGCTGGAGGTCCCGGCGGACACGCTGGGCGCGATCCTGCCGCTGCTGGCGCGGCTGCGCGCGGTCCCAGGCCAGCCGGTGCCGCGGGGCGCCTCGTACCTGCTGGACGGCGAGGTCCCGGCGGCCCGGGTGCACCGGCTGCAGCAGCAGCTGCCGGCGCTGACGCGCGGCGAAGGCGTGCTGGAGGCCGCCTTCGACCACTACCAGCTGGTCAGCGGCAAGGTCCCGACCCGGCCGCGGTCCGACCACAACCCGCTGGACCGCAAGGAGTACCTGCTGCACGTGCAGCGTCGGGTCCAGGGCTAGGAGATCCCCAGCTCGCGGGCGCCGCCAGGCCACCTCAGCTGAGCTCGGTCTTGACCTCCTCGCCCTTGGCCGCGGCGTCGCCGAGGAGGTTCATGCCGTTGCCGTGCGCCGCCCCGGCGCAGTCGAGCGCCCGCCGCTGCGTCCGCTCCTCGGGGCTGCCCGCGACCACCCCGCCGTCCGCCATGCTCGCGCCCGCGGCCGTGAGGTAGCACGTCGCGCCCTTGTCGAGCGTCCGGCACGCCTTCTGGACGAGCGCGTAGACCGGCTGCAGCCGGTCGCTGGGGGAACCGATCCGGGCCAGCTCGCGGCTGCAGCCGCGCAGCGCGGCCGCGTACGAGGTCATCTTCGCGCGCGTCAGGTAGACGCTGGTCTCCGAGAAGGTCTTCTCCATCGTCTTCTGCAGCTTCGCGACCGCCTTCAGCCAGGCGAGCTCCTCGCTGGTCAGAGGCGGGACGGTGGTGGTGGGCGCCACGGTGCTGGCGGTCGAGTTCGGGTCGCTGCCGCCGTCGTACCAGAAGGCGG
>DASQWY010000474.1:0-3611 GCA_035640005.1 Actinomycetes bacterium | reverse complement strand
GGCGCTCTGCTCGGTGGTGCTGGGGCTCAAGGCCGACCTCGGGGTGATGGCGCTCGGGCCCGACCTGACCAGGCACGAGCAGCTGGCCAGGAGCCTGCGGGCGCTGCCGGTGCTGGAGCCGGCGTACTCGTTCGTGTCCCTGACCGAGGTCTCGGAGTACATGGAGTCGGTGGAGGAGGCCCGTGCCCGGCTGCTCGCCGACGGCGGCGGGCGGGTCGAGGAGCGGCTGGCCAAGGCGGCCGAGCGGCTGGCCTCCCAGCGGGAGGACCGGCTGCACCCGCGCCTGCCCCGCCGCGCGGTGCTCGCCTTCTACCCGATGAGCAAGGCCCGCGAGCCGGGCGCCAACTGGTACCGGCTCCCCTTCCAGGAGCGCCGCCAGCTCATGGGCGGCCACGGCAAGGTGGGCCGCCGCTACAGCGGCCGCGTGCTGCAGCTGGTCACCGGCGCCACCGGCCTGGACGACCACGAGTGGGGCGTGACCCTGCTGGCCGACGACCCTACGGCCATCAAGGAGATCGTGTACGAGATGCGCTTCGACGAGGTGACCGCCGGCTACGGCCGCTTCGGGCCGTTCCTGGTCGGCCTCACCTGCGCGCCCGCCGACCTGCCGGCCCGCCTCGGCCTGGCGGGCTGAGCGGCCGCTACCGGCCGTCCCGCTCGCCGCGCTCCAGGTCTTCCCTGGCCACGTGCTCGACGTGGTCGTAGATGAACGGCGGGGCGCCCGAGTCGGGCCCGCCGGGGACCGGGCCGGCGTGGCTGTACTTCTCGTCGGTCAGGGCGCGGACGTTGCCCCGCACCCGGTGGCCCCTGCGGCGGGCGCGCCAGTCCCAGAGCGCCGCGGCGACCAGGCCGGCGACGATCAGCGCATACAGCCAGTACATGTCTCGATGGTAGCTCGGCGCGGAGCGACCAGCGAGTGCCGGATGGCGGATACAGCGGATTGGTGATCCGGGCCCGTCGGCGCGGGTGATAGACCGGCTACGACCGCTGCGCCAGCGCTGCCAACGACTCCGGAGGACTTCCTACTGATGCGACGCCGCCTTCTCTTCGTGGCACTCATGTCGGCCCTGGTCCTGGGCGTCTGGGCGCAGCCGGGCGGTGCCGTCAACGCCGCGCAGGGCGTGGTCGTCTCGGCCGACCCCGCCAACTTCACCCCCAACGTGCTGGACGGCAAGGTTGACGCCTTCGTCCAGGTCGGCAACAAGATGATCGTCGGCGGCAAGTTCACCCAAGTGCAGCAGCACGACGACACCACCACCCTGGCCCGCGGCAACATCTTCGCCTTCGACGCCACCACCGGGGTGATCGACAGCGCCTTCGCGCCGACCATCGACGGCGAGGTGGAGACGCTGGCCGCCAGCGCCGACGGCCTGTCGGTGTACGCCGGCGGCTCGTTCAACTACGTCAACGGGGTCAAGTCCAAGAGCCTGACCAAGCTGGACGTCGCCACCGGCGCGCGCGTCACCCAGTTCAAGGTGCAGACCAACGGCCGCGTCCACGAGCTGGCCCTGAAGAACGGCCGCCTGTACATCGGCGGCAACTTCTCGACCGTCAAGAGCGTGGCGCGGATCGCGCTGGCCAGCCTCGACCCCACCACCGGGGCGCTCGGCAGCGACCTCAGCTTCACCTTCGCCGGCGCCCGCGGCGGCGGCGCCATCCAGGTGGCCAAGCTCGACATCACCCCCGACGGCTCCAAGCTGATCGCGATCGGCAACTGGACCACGATCAACGGCCAGGAGCTCGACCAGATCGCCATGTTCGACCTCACCGCCAACCCGGTGGTGCTCGCCAACTGGCAGACCCTCCGGTTCCAGCAGCAGTGCGCGTCGGTGTTCGACACCTACATGCGCGACCTCGACATCTCGCCGGACGGCTCCTACTTCGTGGTCGGCACCACCGGCGCCTACCGCGCCGGCAGCCTGTGCGACTCCGCCTCCCGCTGGGAGACCGGCGCGACCGGCAGCGGCCAACAGCCCACCTGGATCGACTACACCGGTGGCGACACCCTGTGGAGCGTCGCCACCACCGGCACCGCCGTCTACGTCGGCGGGCACGAGCGCTGGGCCAACAACAGCTTCCGCGGCGACCGGGCCGGCCCCGGCGCGGTCGACCGGGAGGGGATCGGCGCCCTCGACCCGCTGAACGGCATGCCGCTGTCGTGGAACCCCGGCCGCGACCGCGGGGTGGGCGTGTTCGGCCTGTACGCCACGCCGGCGGGGCTGTGGGTCGGCAGCGACACCGACCGCATCGGCCGCTACGAGTACCACGCCAAGGTCGCCTTCTTCCCGGTGGCCGGCGGCACGGCGCTGCCGCAGGCCCGGGTCGGCTCGCTGCCCGGTGACCTGACCAGCGCCAACTACACCGGCAGCCTGGTCAAGCGGAGCTTCGACGGCACCACCCTGGGCGCCGCCGTGACGACCGGGACCGGGGTGGACTGGTCCCACGCGCGCGCCGCGTTCATGGTCTCCGGCAAGCTCTACACCGGCTGGGACGACAACCAGCTGTACGTCCGCGACTACGACGGCACCACCGCCGGCAGCGCCACCGCGCTCGACACCCGCGGGCTCAACACCTACAACTTCCCGGTCTCGAACCTCACCGGGGCGTTCTACGACCCCTCCACCGGCCGCCTGTACTACACCCTGGCGAACGACGCCCGGCTCTACTGGCGCTGGTTCGAGGTCGAGGACAACCTGGTCGGCGCCGACGTGTTCGTGGCCAGCGGCAACGGCGACGGCTTCAACTGGAGCACCGTGCGCGGCCTGACCATGGCCGGCGGCCGCATGTACTACGCGACCACCAGCGGCAACCTGTACGGCATCGCCTTCAGCGGCGGCCGCCCGACCGGGTCGGCGACCCAGCTCAGCGGGCCCGGCATGGACGGGGTCAGCTGGCAGTCCCGCGGCCTGTTCGTGTTCGCGAGCTGACCCTCCGCCGGTCCGGGAGGGAAGCTCACGCGGAGCCCGCCCCCACCAGGGCGGGCTCCCGCGTTCACGCCTGGTAGGCTCGGAGCACGCCCCTGTAGCTCAGAGGACAGAGCAGCTACCTCCTAAGTAGCGGGTCACAGGTTCGAGTCCTGTCAGGGGCGCCCCAAACCCGCAGCTCAGCGCCCATCCTCCCCTTGCCTTGCTTGCTCTGCGGTCATTCCCTGGTCATTCTTCTGCCGTCAGCAGGAATGACCGATAGGGACGCCGCCGTGATCCGCAAGCGCCGTGACGGGCTCCAGGTCCAGGTCTACGCCGGCCGCGACCCGCTCACCGGCCGCAAGCGGTGGGTCAGCCGGCAGGTCCCAGGGCAGACCAAGCAGTCGCAGCGCGAGGCCAAGAAGGTCGAGGCGCAGCTGCTGGAGGAGGTCGACCGCGGCCGGCACCGCGGCGAGCGTTCCCGGACCGTCGGCGAGCTGGTCGAGCGCTGGTTGGAGTGGCGCCAGCACGTGCGGCCGATCTCCCCCGTCTCGGTGGCGAACTACCGGGGCGCCATCGACCGCTACGTCCTGCCGGCCCTCGGCAGCGCCAAGGTGCACGAGGTCGACGCCGCCACCCTCGACGCCCTCTACGCCCGCGTGCGGGCACACGGTGGCAAGTGCCGCGACTGCTGGAAGCGCGTCCACC
>DASQWY010000473.1:0-3606 GCA_035640005.1 Actinomycetes bacterium | reverse complement strand
ACGGTCGGGTCACGGGCCGGGTCCACCGCCAGCCGCTCCCGCCACAGCACGTCGGCGCCCGACCCGGGCCGGGTGGAGACGAACCGGACCGCCGGCTCGTCATGGCCGACGTAGTGGCCGTTGTCCTCCAGGCCCTCCCCCGCCTCGGGCCCCTTGGGGTCGGCGCACAGCATCGTGAGCTTGACCGCCCGCTGGATCGGGCTGAACCCGTTGCAGTCCAGCCCACCCATCGCACGGGGTTTGACCGGCCCGGGCGTGGTCCGGGCGGTGCGTGGCTGCGGCGACTTGGCGATCGCCTGCGCCGGCACCACCAGCAGCGCAAGCGCCGACCCGGCGGCCAGGAACAGCCGCAGGCGAACCCACCACCAATCAGACGTTCGACGTAGCCGGCACCCCACACTTGCCGTGGGCGGACACCAACGGAAGGGCCCTCCTCCTAGGCCTGCACCTCGAGCTTGACGACCAGGTCGTCGAGGAAGGCCTCGCGGCCCTCGGGGGCGGCACCGGCCACCGCCAGGCCCGCCAGGTAGGCGGTGACCGGGGCGGCCCGCCGCTCGGCGGTGTGCGCGGCCACCCTGGCCAGCTCCAGGACCGCCTCGACCTCGCCCTCGGTGATGCTGGGCGGGGTGGGGCCGAGCAGCCCGCGGACCCGCTCGATGAACTCGTGCAGCTCGTCCATGCCTCGACCTCGCTCCTCGCCGGCGCGCGTTCGCGCCGACCCTACTGCCCGGCAAGCCAGGCGGCCAGGTCGTCGGGGTGGTCCAGGTCGACGAACGAGCGGCCGGCCGGGTCGAGCTCCCGCCACTCGGCCTCCTCCACCACCCGCGTGCGCAGGGCGGCGAGCAGGCCCGCCAGCGACCGGTCGCCCACCGCCAGCCGCGCCCGGGCGGCGGCCAGCGCCGGCGCCCGCTGGTACACCGCGACCAGCGGCTCCAGCCGGCCGGCGCGGCGGCAGGCGACCGCCTCGCCGGCGGCGCGCAGCCCCGCCAGGTGGCCGAGCAGCGGCACCTGCAGGTCCGGGTGGTCGGCGCCGAGCAGCAGCACGTGCGCCGACGCCAGCGCCTCGAACGCCGCGGCCGCGGCGGGCAGCGGCCCCTCGCCGGGGTCGGCGACCGTGCGGGCGGCCAGGCCGGCGGCCGGGTGGCCCGCCGGGGCGACCAGCACGACCTCCTCGGCGACCGCCGCCGCGGCGGCCAGCGCCCGCGCGGCCAGCGGCCGGCCGCCCACCTCCAGGGTGGCCTTGTCGCGGCCCATGCGCCGGCTGCGGCCCCCGCCGAGCACCGCCGCAGCCAGCATCCGACCTCCCGAGCAGCGAAAATAGGTACGGGATCGAGGCGCGGATAAGGCGCCCGACCGATGCGCCGCCCCTACCTCAGGGTCGCATCCTGCTCCTGGACCCGCAGGACCGCGAACCAGGAGGGCAGCGGCGATGTTCACCACCTACCACCCCGACCAGCGGTGGCTGCTGGTCCGGGAGCGCACCGACCGGCTGCTGGCGGAGGCCGCCCTCGAGCGGTCCCGCCGGGCGATCGCGTTCTGGCGGCCGGCGAGGCTGCGCCGGCCCACCCTGGACCTCGACCGGCTGCCAGCCCGCGACCAGCCGCGCGAGGCCGAGCGGGCCGCCTGACGGGACCGGTCGCGCATGGCTGGTAGCCTTGCCGGCATGCTGGCCGCCCGGGCCGGGCTCAGCCCGGTGATGGTCGGGCGCGCCGAGGAGCTGGCGCGCCTGCGCGAGCTCGCCGCGCGAGCGGCCGGCCCCGAGGTCGTGCTGCTGGCCGGCGAGGCCGGGGTCGGCAAGACCCGCCTGGTCGCCGAGCTGGTCGCCAGCCTCGACCCGAGCGTCCCGGTGCTGGCCGGCCGCGCCAGCCAGGGCGCCCCCGGCCGCCCGTTCGAGCTGCTGCTGGAGGCGGTCGAGCAGCAGGTGGCGGCCTGGGAGGCGGTGCCGGAGCCGCTGGCGGCGCGGGCGGAGCCGCTGCGGCTGCTGCTCGGCCCGGTCGCGCCGGGCATCGACCGGCCCGCCGAGCGCGACTACGGCCCGGAGGAGCTGCTGCGCGCCGCCGGCACCCTGGTCCGCGAGCTGGCGGGGCCCGGGCCGGCGGTGCTGGTGTTCGAGGACCTGCACTGGGCCGACGCCCAGAGCGTCGCCCTGTTCGGTCGCCTGGCGCTCGCGGCGGACCTGCCGGCCCTGCTGGTCGGCACCTTCCGCCCGGAGGGGGTGGCGCGCCGGCACCCGCTGGTGGAGCTGCTGGCCGACCTGGAGCGCCAGCGGTCGGTGACCACCATCGCGCTGGACCGCCTCGACCAGCCCGGCGTGGCCGCGCTGCTGGCCGCCGTCTACGGCCACCCGGTGCCCTTCCGGGTCAGCGAGGCGCTGCACCGGCGCACCGGCGGCAACCCGTTCTTCCTGGAGGAGCTGGTGGTCACCGCCGGCAAGGCCCACCCGGAGCGGCTGGCCAGCCTGCCGCTGCCGTGGAACCTGGCCGAGGCGGTGCTGCGCCGCCTCGACGAGCTGGAGCCGCGGCCCTGCCAGGTGGTCGAGACCGCCGCCATCCTCGGCCAGCGCATCCCCTTCGACGTGCTGGCCGCCGTCACCGGCTATGGCGAGGAGCAGCTGATCCCGGCGCTGCGCCAGCTGGTCGCCGAGAACCTGGTGGTGGAGGAGGAGCCGGACGTGTTCGCCTTCCGGCACGCGCTGACCCGCGAGGCGATCGCCGGCCGGCTGCTCGGGCGTGAGCGGCGCCGGCTCCACGAGAAGGCGCTCGGCGCCCTGCAGGAGGCCGGCTCGGACGACTGGGCGGCGATCGCCTGGCACGCGGAGGGCGCCGGCCGCTACGACGAGATGGTTGGGGCCGCCCGCTCCGGCGCGGTCCACTACCTGCAGCGCGGGGCGACCGCCGAGGCGCTGCGCCTGGCCGAGCAGGGGCTGGCCGAGGCCGAGCGCGACCCGGACCTGCTGGCCGCCGCCTCCAAGGCGGCCTGGCTGCTCGGCCTGCTCGAGGTCGCCATCGAGCACGGCGAACGCTGGCACGCCGAGGCCCGGGCCGCCGGGCCCGAGCAGGAGGCGCTGTCCCTGCTGCACCTGGCCCGCGTCTACTGGGAGGCCCGCGACCACCAGCGCCAGTGGCGGACCGTGTGGGCGGCGCTGGGGGTCGCCGAGCGGCTCGGGCCGTCCCCGACCCTGGCGCGGGCCTACGCCCTGGTCGCCGAGGCGCACATGCTCGCCGGCCAGGACGCCGAGGCGATCGGCTGGGCCGACCGCGCCCTCGCCCTGGCCGACCAGGTGGGCAGCGCGAACGTGCGGGCCTCGGCCCTGGTCAACAAGGGCACGGCCCTCATCGGCACGCCCGGGCGCCACGACCAGGGGGTGGCGCTGCTGGAGCTGGCGGCCGCCGAGGCCGAGGCGGCCGGTTACGGGTTCGTCCTGCACCGGGCGCTGCACAACCTGCTCGTCCACGAGGCGGCGGTGTGGCCGGCGGAGCGCAGCCGTGAGGTGCTGCGCCGCATGCGCCAGGTGTCGGAGCAGACCGGGCGGGGGCTGGACAGCGGTGCCGCGGCCCTGGAGGAGAGCAGCGTGGCGGTGATGGAGGGCGACCTGGCCGCCGCCCG
>DASQWY010000472.1:0-6340 GCA_035640005.1 Actinomycetes bacterium | reverse complement strand
ACCCGCCGCGTCGCCAGGAGCCCGCTGCGGCCGGTGCGCGACGCGCTCGCCGTCGCCGGCCGCAACCTGATCGCCTACCGCCGCGTGCCGCAGCTGGTGGTGTTCTCCACCATCCAGCCGGTGATCTTCGTGGTGCTGTTCCGCTACGTCTTCGGCGGCGCGGTCCGGTCGATCCCCGGCGTGCCCTACGTCGACTACCTGATCCCGGGCATCTTCGTGCAGACCACCGTGTTCGGCGCCATCGGCAGCGCGGTGGGGCTGGCGACCGACATGAAGAGCGGCCTGCTGGAGCGGTTCCGGTCGCTGCCGATGGCACGCTCGGCCGTGCTGGCCGGCAGGACCCTCGCCGACCTCGCCCGCAACGTGTTCGTCGTGGCCCTCATGGCCGCGGTCGGCTTCGCCGTGGGGTTCCGGGTGCACACCGGCGCGCTGGCCTTCTTCGTCGCCATGGGCGTGGTGCTGCTGTTCGGCTACGCGCTGTCGTGGGTGTTCGCCACCGTGGGGCTGGCGGTCGGCGATCCCGAGACGGCGCAGGCGGCGGCGTTCCCGGTGATGGCCCCGCTGGTGTTCGCCTCCTCCGCGTTCGTCCCGGTCGCCTCGATGCCGGGCTGGCTGCAGCCGTTCGCCCAGCACCAGCCGGTGTCGGTGACCGCCTCGGCGGTCCGGGCGCTGGTGATCGGCGGGCCCACCACCTCCTACCTGCTGCAATCGGTGGCGTGGTGCGTGGCGATCCTGCTGGTGTTCGGGCCGATCGCGGTGCAGCGCTACCGCCGCACGGTGTGATCGCCTGATCCACCGGGACGCCCCGCCCTTGCGTGACCCTCACGGCATGGCTCCCCGCATGCCGTGACGATCTCGGCCAGCGCGCGCCGGAGGTGCTCGCGGTCCTGCGGCGAAAGCCCCGCGACCAGACGGTCAAGTTCCGCGGCCACCTCGGCCTTGAACGCGGTCGCCGCCTGGCAGCCCGCGTCGGTCGGCGCCACGCGCAGCGCCCGCCGGTCGCCCGGAACCGAGGTTCGCTCGGCAAGGCCCCTGCGCTGGACCCGGTCCACCAGGCCGGTCAGCGCGGCCTTCTCGACGCCGAAACCCTTCGCCAGCTCGGCCATTCCCCGAGGGCCTTCGGCCACGGCGCACAGAAGCTTGGCCTGGACGGGGGTCAGGTCGTGTCGTTCCGCGGCGCGCGCGTAGACGCCCTGCACCAGGAACGACAGCCGGATGAGCCCGGCGGCGACGTCGAGCTGCTCACCCTGCTCCTCGCAGCCCAACCCTGCCGGCACCGCCATCGCCTCCATGGCAACAGCGTACACGACGAGTATAGTTTATGATGCGTACAGTAAAGGCTACGAACAAGCATGGGAGGCCCGACATGTCGTTCACCGACGAGGAGGTCGCCTACCTGCGCTCCCAGCGGCTGGCGCGCCTGGCCACCGTGTCTCCCGACGGCCAGCCGGACGTGGTACCGGTCGGCTTCGAGTTCGACGGGACGCACGTGTACGTCGGCGGCCTGGACCCGGCGAGGACCCGGAAGTTCCGGAACGTGCGGGCCGGGAGCACGAGGGTCGCGCTCGTCGTCGACGACCTGCCCTCGGTCCGTCCGTGGAGTCCGCGCTACCTGCGGATCTACGGCACCGCGGAGCTCGTGGAGCGGCGCGGCCAGTTCGGGCAGGCGCCCTACATGCGGATCACGCCGACCATCTCGTGGAGCTTCAACCTCGAGGGGCGCTCGTTCACCCACGACCGCAAGGTCGTCCCGCGCCGCACCGTCCACCACGCCGCCGAGCCGGCGGGAAGCCCATCCACGCCCCCCGCGCGACCGGGTGGAGCGGAGTCAGCTACGGAGGAGGAGATCGCATGAGCTTCGACACCCGCGCTGGAACTCGCGGCCGCCGTCAGCGCGGCACAGGCGGCCCGATCGGCCGGTGGTTCACGAGGCGGTCCATCGACCGGATCCGCCGCAAGGGCAAGGCGCCCGGCTTGGGCTTCAACGCCCTGGTCCTGACCACCATCGGCCGCAAGAGCGGGCTCGAGCGCCAGACCCCGGTCGGCTGGTTCCCCGGCCAGGACGGCAGCTGGCTGATCGTGGCCTCGGCGGCCGGGGCGGCGCGGAACCCGGCGTGGTACCACAACCTCGCCGCACATCCCGACCAGGTCTGGATCGAGACGGTTGGCCGCAAGGTCGCCGTGACCGCCGAGCAGCTGCACGGGGCCGAGCGCGACGAAGCCTGGCGGCGGGTCATCGCCGACGCGCCCCGCTTCGCGGGGTACCAGAAGGCGACCGACCGCGAGCTGCCGATCATCCGCCTGGTCCCCCGCTCCGGCTGAGATCGCGGAGGATGATGGGTCGGCAAGCCGGCCGAACAGCGAGCAGGTGTGATGGGCGAGCGTGAACCTGCACCCGGATGGTCACCGGTCGCTGTGCGCCCGGGCCCGGTGACCGACCGCCGACGGTTCCTCGCGGCCGGCGGCGCGACCGCCGCGGCCCTGGTCGCCGCCGGCCTGTCCGGCACCTGGACTGGATTCGGCCACGGCCGCGACTACCCGTTCACGCTGGGGGTCGCCTCGGGCGACCCACGCCCGAGTGGGGTGGTGTTGTGGACCCGGCTGGCGCCCCGGCCGCTGCTGCCGGACGGCGGCATGCCGGCCCGTGAGGTGCCGGTCGACTGGGAGGTCGCCACCGACCCGCGCATGGGCCGGGTCGTGGCCCGCGGCACGGTCCTTGCCCGCCCCCGCCTGGCGCACTCGGTCCACGTCGAGGTCGATGGGCTGCGCCCAGCCAGTGGCTACTGGTACCGGTTCCGTGCCCTGGGCGAGCTCAGCCCGGTCGGCCGCACCCGCACCCTCCCACCGCCGGCCGCCTCGCCGGGGCGCCTGGGGTTCGCGCTGGTCTCCTGCCAGCACTTCGAGCACGGCTACTACACCGCCTACCGGCACCTGGCCGAGGAGGACCTGGACCTGGTGCTGCACCTGGGCGACTACATCTACGAGAACCCGCCCACCGAGGGCCGGCCGCGCAGGCACGCCGGGCCGGAACCCAGGGACCTGGCCGGCTACCGGCTGCGCCACGCCCAGTACCGTACCGATCCCGACCTGCAGGCAGCCCACGCGACCGCGCCGTTCGTGGTGACCTGGGACGACCACGAGGTCGACAACGACTACGCCGGCCAGGCCTCGGAGGGCGGCGAGCCCGCGGCGGCGTTCCTGCGGCGGCGGGCCGCCGCCTACCAGGCCTACTGGGAGCACCTGCCGCTGCGCCGCGGCAGCCGGCCGCGCGGGCCCGACGCCCGGCTGTACCGCCGCCTCGGCTTTGGCGACCTCGCCGAGTTCCACGTGCTCGACACCCGCCAGTACCGCGACGACCAGCCCTGCGACGTCCGCGGCCAGGTCGGCGGCCGGGTGGTCAGCGGCTGCGTGGAACGCCTGGACCGGCGGCGGACCCTGCTCGGCGCCCGCCAGCGCGGGTGGCTGCTGGCCGGGCTGGACCGCTCCCGTGCCCGCTGGAACGTGCTCGCCCAGCAGCTGCTGCTGGCCGAGCTGGACCGGCGGCCCGGGCCCGAGCGGGCCTACTGGACCGACGCCTGGGACGGCTACGCCGCCGACCGCGCCCGCATCCTCGGCTTCCTGGCCGCCCGCCGCCCATCCAACCCGGTGGTGGTCGGCGGCGACATGCACTCCTTCTGGGTCAACGACCTCAAGGTCGACAACCGCCGGCCGGACCTGCCGGTGGTGGCCAGCGAGTTCGTCGGCACCTCCATCACCTCGGCGGGCGTGCCCTACGAACAGTTCCGCCGGTGCCTGCCGGACAACCCGCACGTCCGGTTCTTCGAAAGCCGCCTGCGCGGCTACGTCCGCTGCACGGTCGACCGCCGGCGCTGGCGGAGCGACCTGCGCGTGGTCGACACCGTCCAGCGGCCCGGCGCCCCGGTCCGCACCCTGGCCACCTTCGTGGTCGACGACGGCCACCCCGGGCCCCAGCGCGCCTGAACCGATCGCCGACCGGCTCAGTAGGCTCCGGCGTAGGCGAGGTAGCCGTAGTTCTGGGTGATCCCGCTACCTTGCGCCACGATGGGACGGTACGGGTCGCCGTCGAAGCCGTACGTGGAGGGGCGGGCGGCCGCGTCAGCGCGGACTCGTTGCATGATCTCGGCCGGGCTGCCGCTGCACGCCCCCCGGTCGATGCACAGCGCCACCGTGCCGGCGACGTGGGGGGCGGCCATGCTGGAGCCCGACATCACCGTGGTGCCACCGGTGTTGGAGGTGCTGGTGATGCAACTGCCGGGAGCGGCCAGGATGTGGTTCTTGTCGTCATCGTAGGCCCAGCTTGAGTTGGTCGATGCCCGGTCGTCGGTGCCCTGGTCGCAGCCGGTTGGCGGGGAGGCCTTGGAGGGACTGCCGTCGTAGTCGGTCATCCAGGTGGCGGTGAGCACCTCATCGTAGTTGGCGGGGATGGTGAAGGTGATCGCGCCGCCGCTGTTGCCGGCCGCCACCACGAACAGGACCCCGGCAGCGGTGGCGTTGCAGATGGCCAGGTGGACCGGGTCGGCGTTGGTCCGACCGCAATCGCCGTCGTCGTCGCCGAAGGTGCCGGCCGACAGGTTCGCCACCCTGACGCCCAGCGCCTTGCCCACCGTGGCCACCCACTCGATGCCGCACAGGACGCTGGCGTCGGAGCCGCTGGCGGAGCTGTTCAGGACCTGGATCGGATAGATCGGCGCGCCCGGAGCCACGCCGACCACGCCGTCGGCGTTGTTCCTGGCACCGATGATCCCGGCGACGTGGGTGCCGTGGCCGTTCAGGTCCGACCAGCCGACGCCGCCGAGGCAGTTGTGGCCGGTGGCCTGGACGTTCAGGTCCGGATCAGGGGTGACGCCGGTGTCGAGCACCGCCACCGGCGTGGCGACCGAGGAGCCGGTCGCGTACGCCGTGGACAGGTCGCCCTCGATCCGGTCCACCCCGGTCGGTAGGACCTGGGCGAACGCCTTGAAGGTCCGGTTGGAGGAGATGAACCGCACCGCAGGGTCCTGGGCCAGCTCTGCCCTGGCGGAACCGGTGAGCTGCGCCGCGAAGGCCCTGAGCGCCACGCTGTAGACCTGCTTGACGTCGACCCCGCTGCGGGCATCGGCAGCCGCCGCGAACGCCTTGGCGTCGATGCCGTCCTTGAGCGTCACGATGTACTGCCCGGAGGGCGGTGCGGCCGATGCCGGGCTGGTCGAGCCGGACGCAAGGACCGCGACCGCCGCGATCATGCCGGCGGCCAACACCCGCAGGCACCGGTGACCACGTCGGTGCTCGAGATCCATCGGTGACCTCCTGCTGCTGGTCATCAACACGGCTGGTCGCCGTCTTTGCCGTGGAGCCTGCCACGCCATGCCGATAAGGGCCTCGATCCCGCAAATCCTGTCAGCCAGGGACGGGCGCGGACGGCATGCGCTCACGGTCCGTTTGGCCGTGTGCCGATGGTGGCGAAGACGATGATGTTGGACCGGTAGTGGCCCGCGGTGGCGTCGAACTGCCCGCCGCACGTCACCAGCCGCAGTTCGGGGGTGAGGGTCGGGTAGTAGACCTCGTCGGTCGGGAACCGCCGCTTGTCGTACTGTCTGGTCTGCTGCACGACGAACCGCACCGACGAGCCGTCGGCGCGGGTGACCTCGATCCGGTCGCCGGGTCGCAGCTCGCGTAACCGGAAGAACACCGCCGGGCCGCGCTTGGAGTCGACGTGCCCGAGGATCACCGCCGACCCGGGCTCACCCGGTCGCGGGCCGAGGGCGTACCAGCCGGCGACCTGCCACCTGCTGGGCACCTGGACCGTGCCGTCCCGTGCCTGGCCGAGCCGGTCGAGGGCGCTGGTGGCGTGGATCCTGGGGATGTCGATCCGGGTGGGGACGGGCGTGTCCCGGTAGCCACGGGCCGAGCGGAAGCTCCGTGCGGCGTCGGCCCCGCCGGCGGCCGCCCCGGGCGTCCGGGCGGGGACCGGGTGCGCGCCCGGGCCGGAGCAGCCGGCGAGCAGCAGCATCAGCATGGCCGCGCCGGCCGCCAGCCGCCGCCTGCCTGGTTTCAGCGTCATGGGTACCGGTGCGCCATGCCGCCGCCGCCGGTCTTGGAACCGCCGACCGGCAGGTTCGGCCGCACCGTCCGCTGGATGGCGTCCACGAGGGTCTCGGCCACGGCGAGCATCTGCTGGTAGCCGTCCAGCTCCATCCGTTGCGCCTGGTCGTAGTCGCCAGCGGCGTAGGCGTTGACCTGGTCGATCAGGTGCCGGTCGTGCATGGTGATGGCGCCGGTGAGGCTGCTGACGTCCAGCTTGTTCCGGACGACGGCGGCGAAGTACGCGGCGAGGTTGACG
>DASQWY010000471.1:0-3921 GCA_035640005.1 Actinomycetes bacterium | reverse complement strand
ATGGTGTTCGCGTCGCCGACCCGCCTGTTCGTCGGCACCACCGCCGGGCGGGTGTTCCGCGCCGACCTCTCCGGCGGCGCCTGGACCCTCACCCGCGTCGACAACGCCGCCGGCGGCCCGCTGCCGCTCGCCGGGCTGGTTTCCGACCTCGCCGTCGACTGGTCCGACGCCACCCTCCAGTCGGTCTACCTGTGCCTCGGCGGCGTCGGCGACCCCCGGCACGTGTGGCACTTCGACGGCAGCGCCTGGCAGGCCCGCAGCGGGGCGGGGGTGTCCTCGCTGCTGGACGTGGAGCACAACGCCATCGTGGTGGACCCGGGCAACCCCACCAACGTCTACGTCGGCGCCGACCTCGGCGTGTGGCAGTCGCTGGACGGGGGGCAGAGCTGGGCCCCGCTGGAGCGCGGCCTGCCCGACGCGCCAGTGCTCGACCTGCAGCTGCACGCCGGCGCCCGGCTGCTGCGCGCCTCCACCCACGGCCGCGGCCTGTACGAGTACCGCCTGGACCCGCCCCCGCTCGGCGGCGTGGAACTGTACGTCCGCGACACCTTCCTCGACCTCGCCAGGGGCGGCAGCACCGACGGCCGCGACGACCCGTCGGTGTGGCCGACCGTGCCGGTGTGGCACTGGCGCTCGCCGAACCTGAAGGTCGACGTGCCGACCCCGTCCGGCTACCAGACGCCGACCGACCAGATCGACTTCTTCCAGTTCCACGAGACGATCGTGGACGGCAGCGCGGGCGTCGCCACCATCGACCCGCCGCAGGTGGTGCACAACCGCCTGTACGCACTGGTCCACAACCGCGGCCCGCTGCCGGCGGCGTCGCTGCGGGTGATGGCGGCGGTCACCAACGCCTCCACCGTGCTGCGCCCGCTGCCGGCCGGCTACACCGCCAACGTCCAGGCGGGCTCGCCGCTGCCGGTCCGGACTGGACGACCCTCGGCACCGTCACGCTGAACGGGTTGCGGCCCGGCTTCCCCCAGGTCGCCGCGTTCGACCTGCCCTCCAACGTGCTGCCGCTGCCGGCCAGCCTGCCGGGGCAGTCGCACTTCTGCGCGGTGGTGTTCCTGCACTCGGCCGACGACGTGTACACCGCCACCGAGCGCAACGTCGACCTGCTGACCGTCGCCGAGCGGAAGGTCGCGCAGAAGAACCTGCACATCGTCCAGTTCGTCGGCACGCCGCCGCCGCCGGAGCAGACCACCGGGATGTGGGCGCGCCTGGACCTGGCCGGCCACCTGTTCGAGGAGAAGGGCCGCGTCGACCTGGAGTTCCGCCTGGACGGCTTCCCTGGCCGGCTGCTGTTCGTCGCCCCGACGAGCTGCTGCCCCGCGCGCCCCGCCGCAAGGGCTTCCGCTCCGGCGACCCGGCCATCGTCAAGCGCTGGGTCGAGCGGCACCGCCAGGACGCCGAGCGGCTCCAGTGGGAGGGGAAGTTCGCCAAGCAGGACCTGGAGCGGCTGCTGCAGGCGATGCAGCTGGTCGAGGGCAGGCGCCCGGTCGAGGTGCAGGCGGGCGCCACGGCGACGCTGCGCAACCTCGGCATCGCCCCGGGCGCGATCCACACGATCTTCCTGCGGATCGACCCGCCGCCGAAGGCCAAGGCCGGCGACGCCTGGGAGTTCTCGGTCGTGCAGCGCGACGCCGCCACCGGCGCCGTGCAGGGCGGCGCCGACTACGCGGTCCGCGTCAACCGGGCGGAGCGCTCCAGCTCCAGCAGGAACCGCTTGCGGGCCAGCCCGCCGCCGTAGCCGGCCAGGCCGCCGTCGCTGGCGACCAGGCGGTGGCACGGCACAACGATCGCCAGGGGGTTGCGGCCGTTGGCCGCGCCCACCGCGCGCGCCCGGCCGGGCCCGCCGAGCTCGGCGGCCAGCTCGCCGTAGGTCCGCGTCCTCCCGTACGGGATCGCCGCCACCGCCCGCCAGACGAGCCGCTGGAAGCCGGTGCCGTCCAGCCGCGTGCGCAGGCTGAAGCGCTGGCGCCGCCCGGCGAAGTACTCCGCGAGCTGCTCGGCGGCCTCCTCGAACCCGGAGCCGACCCGCGGCCCGAAGCCGGCCGGGTCGGGCATGTGCCGGTGCTCCGGGAGGTAGACGCCGCTCAGCTCGCCGTCGGTGGCGACCAGGGTCAGCGGCCCGATCGGCGAGTCGATCACCGTGTGCGTCCTCATCGCGGCGTCCTCCCGGCTCCCGCGGGGAACCCTAGGCGTGCGGCAGCGCACATCCAACAGGAGGAAGCGGGAGGAACGCCATGGAGGTCGTGCGGACGCCCCTTCGCGCGGTCGGAGCTGGCCGGCGAGGGGATCTGCGCAGGAGTCGTCGACGTCACTTCCGCGTCCCTGCGCTGAGGCCGCGAATTGGCGATGGCCGCGGAGATGCGGTACAACCCGCCTGGACGGACCAGGCAGAAGGAACCGCGCGTGACGGCCGGACGACACCTGCTGGGAAGGCCTCTTCGAGCGCTGCTCGGGCGGCGCCGGGACCCGCCGCCACACACCCACCGGCTGGAGCTTCCGCCGCAGCTGACCGCCGACGAGTCGGTGCCGACCGGCCGCTGCGCCTGCGGCGCGGTCGGCATCCTGCTGCGCGACCTGGCCGGCCCCGAGTGGGCATGGCTCAGCGTGCTCGCCCCCGACCAGGCGGACCGGGTGGTGTGGCTGCCGCCGGAGGAGTACGAGGCGGCGCTGCACCGGGTGTCGCAGGCCCCCGCGGGACGGCGGCGCCGCCGGGGCGCCGGGTCCTGCTGGTCCCCTTCGGTCGTGGGCCTCCGCGCCAAGCGGTAGGCTGCCCGCTGCTACGGGTCAGGCCGACACCGGCCGGTCGCGGAGGTAGGCGTCGGCCTGGAGGGTGAACAGCTCGGCGTACGGACCCCGGCGCGCCATCAGCTGCTCGTGGGTGCCGTGCTCGGCGATCCGCCCGTCGGCCAGCACGTAGATCCGGTCGGCCGAGCGGACGCTGGAGAACCGGTGGGAGATCAGCAGCACGGTGCGGCCGGCGAGCAGGGTCCGGATGCGCTGGAACAACTCGTGCTCCGCCTTGGGGTCGAGGGCGGCGGTCGGCTCGTCCAGGACGATGAACGGCGCGTCCCGGAAGAAGACCCTGGCCAGGGCGACCCGCTGCCACTGGCCGATCGACAGGTCGGTGCCACCGAGGAACTCGGGACCGAGCATGGTCTGGTAGCCGGCGCGCAACGCGGCCAGGAAGTCGTCGGCGCCGGCCTGGCCGGCCGCGGCCCGGATGGCGTCGAGGTTGCCGATCGCCTCCACCCGGCCCAGCCCGATGTTGTCGCGGGCCGGCAGGTGGTAGCGGATGAAGTCCTGGAAGATGACGGCCAACGAGCGTCGCAGCTGGTCCGGATCCACGCCGGCGACGTCGATGCCGTCCCAGAGGACCCGGCCCCGGTCGGGCACGTACAGGCCGGCCAGCAGCTTGGCCAGGGTGGTCTTGCCCGAGCCGTTCTCCCCGACCAGCGCCACCACCTCGCCGGCGTCGACGCGTATGGAGACCTCGCGCAGGGCCGGCTGCTCGCCGCTGGGGTAGGTGAAGCTGACCCGGTCGACCTCCAGGCGCCGGAAGCCGGACGGGGCCGGTTCGGCCGGGCGGGCCGCCTCGGCCTGGGGCAGCAGAGTCACGAAGGCCAGGTAGTCGTCGAGGTAGAGGCCGGCCTCGGAGAGGGAGCCCGCGGCGTAGCCCGCCTGCGTCAGGCGCGCCCCGACCACCGCCACCCCGGCCACGGCGACGCCGGCCTGCGACAGCGAGACCCGCCCGCTCAACGTCAGCCAGGCGACCAGCAGCAGGGTGCCGGCCAGGGCCACCCCGATCCCGAGGTTGGCGACCAGGGCGTAGCGCAGGTGCCGCCTGGCGACCCCGCGCAGCTCGGCGATGCGCTCGTCGTACAGCTGCTGGTAGCGCCGGCGCAGGTACGC
>DASQWY010000470.1:0-3046 GCA_035640005.1 Actinomycetes bacterium | reverse complement strand
CCCGCCGCAGGCGGGCGGCGACCAGGGTGATGCGGCCGGCCACCAGCAGGCAGCCGGCCAGCCCGGCCCCGGCGACCGCCAGCAGCAGCACGTCCTCGGCGCGGTGGACCGCGCCGGCGCCCAGCTGCTTGGCGACCGAGAAGACGCTGCCGAGCAGCAGCACCGCGGCGGCGGTGGTGGCCCAGAACAGGACCAGCGCGCGTGGTCGCATGGCCATCACATCCCGATGTGGGAGGCGACCGGCTGCACGGCCGCGTAGACGGTCATGGCGATGATCGCCGCCACCACCAGCCCGGCGGCGATCACGATCGGCAGCCGCCGGCGGTGCAGCGGGTGGCGCTCCGGGGAGCGATCCACCAGCGGGACCACCAGCAGCGCCGCGAAGATCGCCAACGTCGCCCACAGGATGCCGGCGACCCCGACCCAGTCCTCCACCGGGTAGACCCAAAGCAGCGGCCAGGGCGGCTTGGTGACCTCGATGCCCTCCACCGGCGTCGGCCCGTGCCCCGGCGGCAGCAGCACCGCCAGCACGGTCAGCACCCCGACCAGGACGATGCCGAGCGCGGCCAGCTCGCCCAGGTGGTGGGTGAACGGCCTGGTCGGCTCCGGCTCGGGCCCCTTGCGGAACGGCGAGGGGGCCATCCGCAGCCGCTTGACCAGCAGGAAATGGACGGCCACGACCAGGGTGAACAGGGCGGGCAGCACGCTGATGTGCACCACGTACAGCCTGGTCAGCAGCGGGATGCCGCCGAAGGTCGGCGCGAACCAGAAGCCGAACTTGCCCAGCAGCTTGCCGACCTCGATGTTGTGCTCCAGGGCCTCCAGCGACTCCTGGTCCCACTTCAGCACCGAGCCGGTGAAGTACAGCCCGGCGGTGATCGCGGCCAGCGCCACGCCGATGACCCAGTTGGCCTCCCGGGGCCGCTTGTAGGCGGCGGAGGCGAACACGCGCAAAAGGTGCAGGCCGACCAGCACGATCATGGCCATCGCGCCCCAGTAGTGGAAGGCGCGGATGAAGTCGCCGCCGGTGACGCCGGTGATGATGTGCCGCACGCTGTCGTGGGCTGCCGCAGGGTCGGGGTTGTAGTACTGGGTGAGGAAGATCCCGGTGGCGACCAGCAGCACAAAGCAGATCAGCGACAGGCCGCCGAGGGAGTAGGCGAGCTTGTTGGCGTGCTCCGGGATGGGGTACTGCAGCCCCGAGAGGCCCAGCCGCTCGTCCAGCGCCGCCCAGAACCGCTGCCCGCGGGAGCGGGGGGCCGGCGCGGCCGGGGCCCGCAGGGTGTCGACCGTGTCGCTCATGTGATCCTCCATGCCAACAGCAGGCCCCCAAGGGCCAGCAGTGCGCCCAGCCCGAGCAGGACCGGCTTGGCCGCGCCGGTGATCGGCTGGCGGCCAAGGGCCGTCAGGTGGGCGGGGGCGGGGCAGGGGGCGCTGAGCTTGAGCGGCTTGCGCACCCCAGCGGGGTTGGTCACCGGTTGGCCGGGACAGGTGCCGACCGCCTCCTCCAGCAGCAGCTCGGTCTTGGACAGGTCGCCGGTGCCCAGCGTGGTCTTGGCCTGCTCCAGCAGCGGCTTGCTGACGCCGGCGGCGTCCTCGGACTCGGTGGCGTCGTTGACCTTGTCGGTGATCGCGTCCATCTGCTCGGGTTGGGAGCGGATGATCGCGATCGCCTCGTCGGCCAGCGTTCTGGCCGGGACCGCCTTCTCCTCCTCATGGGCCAGCGCGGGCGCGGCCAAGGCCGCCACCGCCAGCCAGGCGATCGCGACCCCGACCAGCCGCCAGGGCCCCATGTGCGGTCGTGTCATGGCAGCCCTCCGGATTGCGTGCCTCTCCAGATACGAGCAGATGCATCAGAAGTACGGGAGAGCCGATGCACTGGCCATGGCCATTCGGCCCATGCAATGGGGGCCGAACGGCACCAGGTTCGTCATGGCATGCGAGCCCACCCGCGACCACCTAGCGCTGCGTGGCCGAACGACCTGGCTTCGGAGGCCGGGCCGCCACCGGGTCGCGGCCGAGGAAGCGGTCGGGGTCGGCGGCGAACTCCTCGCGGCAGGCGGTGGAGCAGAACCACCAGGTGGCGCCGTCGAGCTGCAGGTGGGGCCGGTCGTGCTGCTCGACGGTCATGCCGCACACCGGGTCGGTGGCCATCGTGGCAAGCTCGCGGAAGCTGCCGTCCTCCAGCCACAGCACCCGGTCGGCGACCTCCTTCAGGCGCAGGTCGTGGCTGACGATGACCACGGCGCGGCCGTCCTCGGTGGCGAGCCGGCGCAGCAGCCGCGCCACGTCGTGGCCGATGGCGGAGTCCAGGTTGGCGGTCGGCTCGTCGGCGAGGATCACCGAGGGGTTGTTGGCGAGCGCGCGGGCGATCGCCACCCGCTGCTTCTCCCCGCCCGACAGCTGCTCGGGCCGGAAGCCGAGCCGGTGGCCCAGCCCGACGCGTTCCAGCAGGGCGCGGGCGCGCGCCCGGGCGGCGCGGCCGGTGGTGCCGGCCAGGTTGCAGGCCAGTTCCACGTTCTCCAGCGCGGTCAGCGCCGACAGCAGGTTGAAGTCCTGGAACACGAAGCCGAAGCGGTGGGCGCGCAGGCCGGGCAGCCGCCGCTCCGGGGCGCGGGCGAGGTCGACGTGGTCGACCTGGATGGATCCGGCGGTGGGTCGCAGCATCGCCCCCAGCATCAGCAGCAGGGTGGTCTTGCCGCTGCCGGAGGGGCCCATCACCAGGACGACCTGGCCGGCGTCGACGTCCAGGTCCACGCCGCGGACGGCGGTGACGGTCAGCTCGCCCTGACCGAAGGTCTTTCCGAGCCCGCGGATGCGGATGGCCGGCGCGCTTGCGCTGGTGCTGGTGGTCATGTGGGCCTCCTGAACGAGGCGGCGGGGTCGACGCGCAGTACCCGCCGGATGGGAAGGATCGCCCCGGCGACGCCCAGCAGCAGCGCTGCCATCCCGGTGCGGGCGACGCTGGCGGGCGCGATCCAGATGACCATCGCCGGGTCCAACCGGCCGATCAGCACCGCGAGCAGCACCGCCAGGACGGTGGCGG
>DASQWY010000469.1:0-2188 GCA_035640005.1 Actinomycetes bacterium | reverse complement strand
TCCTGCTCGGCGGAATCCGCTTCGGCGGCGACATCCCCGTCGGGCCGGACGGGCGCCTGTCCACGATCCGGGACGTGCCCACCGATGCCGCGCCGGGTGCCAGCACCGTGGGGCTGGCGACGGTCGGCGGTCAGATCCTGGCCGAGACCCCCTTCGAGATCCTGACGGCGCTGACCAACCCCTGGTGGCAGCGCGACCCGTTCCGGCTGCTCGTCGGCGGCGGGGCCTTCCTGCTTGGCGTCCTGGGACGGGAGGCGATCCGCCGCTGGCGGCTTCGCCGGCCTCCGCGGGTCCGAGCCGAGCCGCACCCGAGTCCTCCCCGTGTGACCGTCGAGCAGGTCGGGACCGGCCGGCCGGCCGTCACCATCCGCGTGCAACCCCATGCCGACGTCGGCACCGTGACCACCGAGGAGGTGGCCGGATGACCACCACCAGCACCACCCAGCCGCTCACCGCCCTCACCCTGCTGTTCGGCGAGGCCGAACACCACTCGGATGCGTTGGCCGACGCCCTCAAGCGGCACGGCGTGCTCGGCCCCCTCGGCACGAGGGCGGTGCGGGCGTCGCCGGCCGGTCAGGCCGCGGCCGGCACCGAGGTCGGCGCCGCCGCCAGCCAGTTGCTCGACCTCGACCTGGGGAGCCAGGTCGTTGCGGGCTGGGGCAGGCACGCGGCCCTCACCGCGGCCCTGGACCGCACCCTTGCCAACCCGGACAGCGCAGAGGTGGTGGAGTTGGCGAGCCACCGCATCAGCTCGACCTGCCAACCGTCCATCGAGTTGCTGGTCAACGACGTCCACGTTGCGACCATCAAG
Source organism: Actinomycetes bacterium (assembly GCA_035640005.1). Classification (GTDB taxonomy): domain Bacteria; phylum Actinomycetota; class CALGFH01; order CALGFH01; family CALGFH01; genus DASQWY01. The sequence continues at coordinate 1,377 of DASQWY010000469.1, read as the reverse complement.
TTCGAGCTCCGCCTCGAGTTCCTGGTCAGAGCCCTGGTGGTCACGGTGCGCCAAGGCCACCTGGTCAGCCTTCGCTCCGGGACCTGCGACGTCGCCGGCAGCCTAGCGGCCGAGGGCGTGCAACTGGTCGCCCGGCAGCGGCACATCGAACTGCCGCTGCTCATCCACCTGCCACTCCGCATCCACCCCGGCGACCCGCTGTCCACAGCGGCGAACCCCGCCGAGCTGTAGCCAGCCTCGCCGGGCTTCGAGTGGCCGTCGAACGTCACCGCGCCTCCGCCACCGTGGGGGCGGGGCGCGGCAGCAGGCCGGCGGCCTCGACGACCTCGGGGACGCCGCTGTCGGGGCCCAGGCCCATCAGGTGGACGCCGCGGACCGCGGGCAGCTGGCGCACGGCGGCGACCACCTCGGCGGCCAGGGCGATGCCCTCGGCCCGCTGGTCGCGGGCGGCGCGCATGCGCCGCAGGGTGGCCGGCGGCACCGACCAGCCGGGCAGGCCGGCGAAGCGCTCCAGCTGGGCGGCGGAGGCGGGCGGCAGCACCCCGGCCAGGATCGCCACCCGCTCGGGCAGGCCGCGGGCGGCCACCCGGTCCAGCCAGCCGGCGAACTGGGCCAGGTCGTAGACCGGCTGGGTCTGGGCGAAGCGGGCGCCGGCGGCGACCTTGGCGGCCAGCCGCTCCCCGCCGGAGGGGTCCGCGCCGGGCGCCTCGGCGACGCCGACCAGCAGCTCGGCGGGCGGGGCGATCGGCTCCCCGGCGGGGCCGCGACCCCCGCCCAGCTCGCTGGCCAGGCGGGCCAGGCCGATCGCGTCGAGGTCGAAGACCGGCTTGGCGCCGCTGCCGCCGACCTCGACCGGGTCGCCGGACAGGCACAGCACCGCGCGCACGCCGAGGGCGTGGGCGCCGAGCAGGTCGGCGCACAGCGCCAGCCGGTTGCGGTCGCGGCAGGTGAGCTGCAGGATCGGCTCGATCCCCTCGGCGGCGGCCAGGGCGGCGGCCGCGATCGGGCTCATGCCGACCCTGGCGGTGGCGTTGTCGGTCACGTTGACGGCGTCGACCAGGCCGCGCAGGCGGCGGGCGGCCAGCCGGACCGGCGCCGGGTCGGGCGAGCGCGGCGGGACCAGCTCGCCGGTGACCACGAACCCGCCCCCGGCCAGCAACCCCGCGAGGGTCATCCCGCCTGCTCGCGGGCTGCGGTGACGGTGTTGGCGAGCAGCATGGCCACGGTCATCGGGCCGACCCCGCCCGGCACCGGGGTGAGCGCCCCGGCGACCTCGGCCACCTCCGGGGCCACGTCGCCGACGATGCGGCCGCCGACCCGGTGGTTGCCGACGTCGACCACGGCCGCGCCGGGCTTGACCATCTCCGGGGTGATCAT
>DASQWY010000468.1:0-2374 GCA_035640005.1 Actinomycetes bacterium | reverse complement strand
CCCTGGAGCCAGTGCGGGCGCGGATACCCGCCGACCATCGAGCACGCCAGGGCAACTTCCTCGCCTCTGATCCTCATGTGTCTCCTTTCGCTGTCAGCCGGCCGTATCGGCAAGCGCCGTGGCCGCGCTGGTCATGCCAACGGATGCGGTCCACCCGCCGTCGACCACGAACGCGTGGCCGGTCACGTAGGCCAGGCGTTCCGAGGCGAGCATCGCGACGACCTCGGCGATGTCCTCGGGCTGCGCGGTCCTCCCGGCGGGGATGCCGGCGAGCACGTCCCGGCGCAGCTCCGGGTCGTCCAGCCGCCACTGGGTCATGGGTGTCTGCACGAATCCCGGGCAGACCGCGTTGGCTCGGATCCCCTGGGCGGCGTAGTCGACGGCAAGGGACTTGGTGAACATCAGGGCTCCGCCCTTGGAGGCGGTGTACGCACAGCGTCCGGGGGTGGCCACCATGCCGGCGACCGAGACGATGTTGACGATGTGCCCCGACCGTTGGCGCAGCATCGTCGGCAGCGCCGCCCTCGAGCACAGGAAGGGGCCCCGCAGGTTGACCGCCAGCACGCGGTCCCATTCCTCCAGCGGCGTCTGGTGGCAGGTCGTCGCCTGCCGTGACCCGGTGATGCCGGCGTTGTTGACCAGCAGGTCGATCCGCCCGAACCGCTTCACCACCTGGCCGATGGCTTGCTCGACGCTCTCGGCGTCGCCGACGTCGGCCTCCACGCCGAGCCCGCCTTCGCCCGCCGCGTCCACCGCGCCGGCGCCGTCCCGGTCGAGCACGGCCAGCCGGTAGGCGTCGGCGGCCAGCCGAGCGGCCGTCGCCCGCCCGATGCCGGACGCGCCCCCGGTCACCACTGCCAAGGCGCCTTCCATCACCGGCAACCGTAAGGAGACGCTCCCGAGCCCGGCCATTGCTCGCCGGGACAAAGGTCGAGGCAGCGATTGTCCGCGGGAGCAAGAGCCTGGCCTCCAGGCAGCCTGTCAGGAGAGCAGCGGGCTCGGGGTGGGCAGGACGAGCAGGCGCGGCTCGGTCATCTCCCGCATCGCCCAGGCGACCCCTTCCCGTCCGTAGCCGGAGTCCTTGGAGCCGCCAGAGGGCATCTGCACCGCCCGGTAGAAGGGCGCGTCGTTCACGATCACGCCGCCGGCCTCGATCCACCCCTGCACCCCCAAGGCCTTGCGCAGGTCGTTGGTGAAGATCGCCGAGTGCAGCCCGTAGCGGGTGGCGTTCGCCAGCCGGATCGCCTCGTGGAAGTCGCGGTAGCCTCCCACGCTCACCACCGGCCCGAAGACCTCCTCGCCCCAGCAGCGCGCCGTCTGGGGCACGTCGGCGAGCACCGTCGGCCGGTAGAAGGGGTCCTCCCTGGCGCCGCCGGCCAGCACTGTGGCCCCCAGCTCCCTCGCCTCCTCGACCCACTCGGCGACCCGGTCCACCTCGGCGGGGCGGATCATCGGCCCGACGTCGGTGGCCTCGTCCAGCGGGTCCCCCAGCCGGAGGTTGCCGACCCTGGGCAGGAACTCCTCCAGGAACCGCTCGCGGGCCGGCTCGGCGACCAGGATCCGTTGGGTCGACAGGCACACCTGGCCGGCGAAGGCGAACGAGCCGAAGGCGAGCCGCTCGGCGGCGTGCCCCAGGTCGGCGTCGGGCTCGATCAGGACCGCGGCGTTGCCGCCGAGCTCCAAGGTCGTCTTCTTCTTCGGGTTGGCCGCCTTCAGCTGCCACCCGACCGCGTCGGAGCCGGTGAAGCTGATCCCGCGGATGCGCGGGTCCTGCGCCAGGCGGGAGGTCGCCTGCCCGCCCAGCGGCAGCACGGACACGGCCCCCGCCGGCCAGGGGTCCTCGAGCAGGCTCTCGGCCAGGGCCAGGGAGGACAGCGGGGTCGAGCTGGAGGGCTTGATCAGCACGGGGTTGCCGGCCGCCAGGGCGGGCGCGACCTTGTGGGCGACCAGGTTGAGCGGGAAGTTGAAGGGGGCGATGGCCAGGATGGGCCCGATCGGGAAGCGCCGCAGCAGCCCGGCCCGCCGGCCGAGGCCGGGCTCGGTGTCGAGGGGGATCCACTCCCCGACCATGCGCTTGGCTTCCTCGCCCGCCCAGCGGAACACGTGCACGGCGCGGGCGGCCTCGCCCCTGGCCTCCCGGATGGGCTTGCCGGCCTCCAGCGCGATGGTCCTCGCCAGCTCCTCGCCCCTGGCGGCGATGCGCTCGGCGGCGGCCAGCAGCCACGCGGAGCGCTCCCAGGCCTGCAGGTCGGCGAGCGCGCGGGCGGCGCTCTCCGCCGCCTTGAGGGCGTCCTCGACGTCGCTGGGGCCGGGCACGCCCACCTCGGCCACCAGCTGCCCGTCGAAGGGGCTCCGCACCTCGAGGGCGGCGGCC
>DASQWY010000467.1:0-7670 GCA_035640005.1 Actinomycetes bacterium | reverse complement strand
AACACCCCGCCACGACTCGGGTCGCGACCGAGCAATGCCGCGCATTCACCGATCGCCTGAAGGAGCAGGTCGCGGAGCATCTCGTCGGGGTCGGGGATGCAGGCCTGGGCGATACCCTCCACGGCGTAGCCGACGATGGTGGGCGCGGCCTGCCGGCCGAAGCGCTTGGCGGGGACGCGGGCCCCGCTGGTGAACCGTTCCGCCCACTGCGCGGCGTGCGGCGCCTGCGCCAGCGCCGCGCGGCTCTGCTGCCCAAGACATCGCTGCGGCCGCCCGTCCAGCGCCGCCAGCATCCGCTCGCAGGCCAGCACCGCCACCGCCATGACCCGCTGCCGCTCGGCCGCCACCACCGGCAGCGCCATGGTGGCGCATCGCAGCGCGATACCAGCGTCGATGCGCGGGTCGTTGCCGGTCAGCCCGATCACCGAGGGGATCAGCTCGGCCAGCCGCTGGCGGCCGGCGTCGGAGGTGGCGTCGTTGACCTGGCGGGCCAGCGCCGCCAGCAGCGGATGGGTGCACGCCGGGTGGTCGCTCCAGCGGTCGCCAGCCAGCACCGAGGCGAGTTCCATGAAGCAGGCGCCCTTGCGTGGGTTGCGGTGCTTGCCGCGGGACAGGATCGGGAGCAGCGGTGGCGGCTGAGCGTCGTCGCGCAGCATGTGGCCCTCCAAGGCAGACGCGGGCCCGGTGCAGGTCAAGTCTGCGCCGTCACCGACCCACCCGCCAAGGTCAGCCGCGCCCGAGCACCCGGCGGCCGGGTCGTGGATGGCGCGGCGGGCTCGCACGCGCCGGCTCTCCCTGTGTCAGCCTTGGTGAGGCAGGCCGGCACCCGCAGTGAACGTTTGCGCTGGTCACGGTGTTAACCGATAGTCTAGTCGTCCCCGGCACCGCTGGCTGGTAACGGTCGGCTGTCCCACCGGGGCTGTTGCAGAGGCTCAGGCTGGGGCAACAACGGCGAGCCGCCCGGGGAACTGCCGCGCCGTGTCCAGCAGCCACGGCAGCGCGAACGCCCACGACCCGGCGTCCCGGCCCGCCAGGGCGGCCAGGCGCCGCTGCGCCGCGCGCGAGGCGGCGGGCGGCGGCGTCGGGCCGACCGCCGGGTGGACCAGGGTGCGCAGCAGCCGCGAGGCGGCCGCCAGCAGCGGCCCGCCGAGGTGCGCCTGGCGGTCGACGTGGAACAGCAGCCGGTCGACCGTGCCGGGCAGCATCCAGGAGCCGCCCCCCTCCGGGCTGGCCACCGGGAAGTCGCGGATGGTGCCGAGCCGCAGCCGCGAGCCGGCGTGGGCCAGCGCGTTGGCGCCGGTCGGGTCGAGCAGCAGCACCAGGTTCGGGCGGTCCAGGCCGTCGCGCCCCGGCCAGCCGCCGGTCGCCAGCTCGCAGGCGAGCAGGTCGGCCCGGCGGCTGGCGGCGCGCTCGCCGGCCAGCGATGCCCGCTGGCCGGCCGCCGAGGCCTGCGCGCCGAGCCAGAACCGCTCGCCGTCACCCGCCGACGGCTCCCGCACACGGCGCTCCAGCGCGGCCAGGCCCAGCCGGGCGTGCTCCGTCCACAGCTGGCGGGCCCGCTCCGGGGCGCCGAGGCCCCAGGCGAACGCGCCGGCGGCGCCGACCTCGGCCAGCGCCAGCAGCCGCGCGGTCGGGTCCTGGCCGGCCGGGGCCGGCTCACGCTGCCGCAGCAGCGCGGCGGCGGCCGGCAGGTCGGGCGGCGGGGGCAGCCGGAGCGGATCCACGGGGAGGTCAGGTGCTGGCGCGGGCCTCCACGCCGCGGCGCAGGGCCAGCTCGCGCAGGGCCCGCTGGGTGGCCACCCGCTGCTCGCCCTCTGCCGGCTGGCAGTGCTGCCAGCCGCCGTCGGCGTGCAGCTCCCACGCCTGCACGTTGTCGGCCAGCATCACGTCCAGCACCTCCTGCAGGCGGCCGGTGAGGTCCGGGTCGGTCACCGGGGTGACCACCTCCACCCGCAGGTCGAGGTTGCGGGGCATCAGGTCCGCCGAGCCGATGTAGTACTCGCGGCGGCGGCCGTTGGCGAACAGCCAGATGCGGGCGTGCTCCAGGAAGCGGCCCACGATCGAGCGGACGCGGATGTTGTCGCTCACCCCGGGCACGCCCGGCCGCAACCGGCAGATGCCCCGCACGATCAGGTCGACCTGCACCCCGGCCTGGGAGGCGGCGTACAGGGCGCGGATGCAGGCGGCGTCCACCAGCGAGTTCATCTGCATGACGATGCGCCCCGGCCGGCGCGGGGAGTGCCGGTCGGTGGTCCGGGCGATCATGGCCAGCACCTGCTCGCGGACGTGCGCGGGGGCGACCAGGATCTTGCGGTAGCGGCCGCCGCGGGCGTAGCCGGTCAGCGAGTTGAACAGGTCGGTGAGGTCGGCGCCCACGTCCTCGTCGCACGACAGCAGGCCGAGGTCGCTGTACAGGCGGGCGGTCTTGGCGTTGTAGTTGCCGGTGCCGACGTGCACGTAGCGGCGGATGCCGCCGTGCTCGCGCCGGACCACCAGGGCGGTCTTGGAGTGGGTCTTGAGCCCGACCAGCCCGTAGGCGACGTGGCAGCCGGCCCGCTCCAGCACCCGCGCCCAGCCGATGTTGGACGCCTCGTCGAAGCGGGCCTTCAGCTCCACCAGCACCACCACCTGCTTGCCGGACTCGGCGGCGCGGATCAGCGCCGACACGATCGGCGAGTCGCCGTCGGTGCGGTACAGCGTCTGCTTGATGGCCAGCACGTCGGGGTCGTCGGCGGCCTGCTCGATGAAGCGCTGCACCGAGGTGGAGAAGGCGTCGTAGGGGTGGTGGACCAGCAGGTCGCCCTCGCGAAGGGTGGCGAACACGTTGACCGCGCCGCCCTCGGCGCCCTGCAGGCGCGGCTGGGTGGTGCCGACCCAGGGGGTGTCGGCCAGCTCGGGCCGGTCGATCGCGCCGGCCAGCTCCATCAGGTCGCCGAGGTTGAGCGGGCCCTCCACGGTCACCAGCGCGTCGTCGTCGACCTCCAGCTCCCGCTGCAGCAGCCGCACGACGTGGTCGGGCATGGTGGCGGCGACCTCCAGGCGCACCACCGCGCCGAAGCGGCGGCGGCGCAGCTCCTGCTCGACCGCGACCATCAGGTCGTCGGCTTCGTCCTCGGCCAGCTCGATGTCGGCGTCGCGGGTGACCCGGAACGGGTGCGCGTCGACCACGGTCATGCCGGGGAACAGCTTGCCGAGGTGGGTGGCGACGATCTGCTCCAGCGGCACGAAGGTGTTCCCGTCGACCAGCGGCACGAAGCGCGGCAGGATCTCGGGCACCTTCACGCGGGCGAAGCGGTCGCGCGCGCTGGAGGGGTCGCGCACGGTGACCGCCAGCGACAGCGACAGGTTGGAGATGTACGGGAACGGGTGGCTCGGGTCGACCGCCAGCGGCGTCAGCACCGGGAACACCTCGCGGTCGAAGTACTCGCGCAGGTAGTCGAGGTCGCGGCTGCCGAGCTGGCCCATGTCGCCGATGTGGACGTCCGCCTCGGCCAGGGCGGGCACGACCTGGTCCAGGAAGATGTGGACCTGCTCCTCGGCGGCCGGGCCGACCTGCTTGGCGATCGCCTCCAGCGTCTCGCTGGGGGTCCAGCCGTCCGACCCGCGGGTGGAGATGCCGGCCTCCACCTGGTCGCGCAGCCCCGACACCCGGACCATGAAGAACTCGTCCAGGTTGGTGGAGAAGATCGCCAGGAACTTCAGCCGCTCCAGCAGCGGCGTGTCCGGGTCGGCGGCCACCGCCAGCACCCGGTCGTTGAACTGCAGCCAGGAGATCTCCCGGTTGATGAACAGCGACGGGTCGTACAGGTCCGGGGGCTGGTCGGCCGCGGTGGCGGCTGCGGCGTTGGTCTCGGTCACGCTGGCTCCTGGCGATGAGGCGGGCCCCGGTCAGCCATCCATGGTCGCATCGTCGCCGAAGCTTGCATAGCACCGACGGCCGCCGAAGCCGGTCAGGCCGGCCGGCCGTCCAGCGCGTCGGCCAGCAGGCCCCAGCGGCGGGGCGCCGAGCGCCAGCAGCGCGGCGTGGAAGCGGCCATGCGAGTAGCCGGCGCCCCAGCCGCCCTGGCCTCCTCCCGCAGGCGCAGGATCTCCATCAGGCAGATCGTTGCTGCCATCTGGCCTCCTTGCAGCTTTCGGGCATTGGGCATGCCGGGCTCACCAGTGTGCCCCCCGGAGACCCCACGTGTAGCGGCCTTGGCATCCTCTCTGCTGAGCTGCAGGGATTGCCCGGGAAGGAAGGTCAAGATCGTACCTTCTCCCCTGGCTGGTTGACGCTTCACAGCCCTCCTCTCGGCGATAGGCTCCACGTCCAGCCACCCTATTGCCCTGGGGCGGTGCCGCTTCGGGCGGCAAGTCCCCGCGCAAGTAGCACTTGGGCGGCGTTGATGTCGGCGTTGGCCCTATATCCGCAACCTCGGCAGCGGAAGCTCGCCTGGCCGACTCGGTTGCCCACTGCGACGTATCCACAGCGCGCGCAGGTGAGTGAGGAGTGTCGCGGGTTTACTTTGACCAACTCGCCGCCGCTGGCACGGCACTTGTAGGCGAGCATCCTCCCGGTCATGCCCCAGGCCATGCCAAGGATCAAGCGGTTCAGCCCGGCCTTGGCCTTGACGTTCTTACCGGGACTGGCGATGGTGCCACGCGCCGAGCGGGTCATGCTCTGGATGCGCAAGTCTTCCAGGACGACCAAGCCGTGGTTCTTGGCTAGGTCGGTGGTCTGCTTGTGCAGCCAGTCCTTGCGCCGCCGCGCCTGCCGGGCACGGATGACGGCGATCTGGTCGTAGCTTCGCTGCTCCCGCCTTGAGATGCGCGTACCAGCCTTGCGAAGACGGGTTTCGCGGCGGCGGGCTGCCTGCAATTCCAGTTTCCGCAGCCGCCGCTGCTCGCCCCTGGTGAGCAGTGGCGGCATGTCGAGGTGACGACCGTCGGACACCGCGATGGTGTGAGTGATGCCTCGGTCCACCCCAACTGGCAGGCCACGATTCGGGTGTTCCTGAATAGCGGGCTCTTCGATACGAAAGTAGATCTGCCAGCCAAGGGACTCCTTGACCAACCGTGCGCCAGTGATGCGGCCAGGGCAGCCAGGGGAGACGCCAGGCAGCGGGCGGGTCCAACGAAACCGGACCCGGCCAACCTTCTGGACCGTGACCTCGCCCCATCGCCGGTTCAGTCGAACGATGTGGAGGTCAGAGGCTTGCGGGTTATCGACAGCCATGTGACGGCTGCGCTGCTTGAACCGCGGCCGCCCTGAGCCCCCTGCGTAGTAGCGGTCCCAGGCGCGCAGGTAGTCCTTGAGGACCTGCTGGGCGGCTTGGGCGGGCAGGGCGGCGAGCCACTCCCAGTCGGGGAGCGGGTCGGTGCGAGCGTCGCGGAGCTGCCGATCCATCTCCGACCGCGAGGGCCGCCGGGCGATCTGGCCGTCGCGCCAGGTGCACCACTCGTGGAGCAGGTTCCACAGCGCCCGCGCGGTGTGCGCCTGGTCGTCCAGCGTCGCCGTCTGGACCGCGGTGGCGTAAACCCGCGCATTGTGGGCACGACGACGAACCCCTTCTCCACAGGGTTGCGTCAGCGTCATCCCATGCTCCTGCGCTCTGATGCGACCGCGACTACGAGCAGTATAGAACACTTGTTCGATCAGCGAGCATCGGCAGGCCGCATTCTCTGTAGGGGCATTGGCGGTAGCGGTGAGCCGCTCAGCCTGCCCGCTGTGCTGGCCGACCTCGCCGCGCGGGGGGTGCGCCGGTTGATGTGGAGGGCGGCGGCAGCGTCCACACGCAGTTCCTGACCAGCGGGCTGGCGGACGAGTTGCACCTGGTGGTCGCGCCGTTCTTCGTGGGCGACGCCCGCGCGCCCCGCTTCGTCGGCGCCGGCACCTTCCCGTGGGACGCGGGCAACCACACGACCCTGGCGGAGGCGCGGCGGATCGGCGACGTGGTGCTGCTTCGCTACCTGCTGGCCCTGCGGGCCGAGCATGCCCATGGGTAGCCCGTCGGCGCGGGACCGGCGCTGGCTACGAGCGGCGATCGAGCTGTCGCGGAACTGCCCCCCATCCTCCACCGCGTTTGCGGTCGGCGCCGTGATCGTCGACCGAGATGGCGTCGTAGCGGCTCGTGGGTTCTCTCGCGAGGCTGACCCGCATGACCATGCGGAGGAGAGCGCTCTGCGCAAGGTTCCGGCCGGCGACATCCGCTTGGCGACCGCTACGCTCTACAGCTCCCTTGAGCCGTGTAGTGTGCGCCGATCCGCCCCGTGACCTGTACGGACCTCATCCTGACGGCAGGGCATCCTGCGAGTCGTCTTCGCATGGCGGGAGGCATCGCTGTTCGTGGACGGGCAGGGTGCAGAGCGCCTACGTGAGGCAGGCGTTGAGGTCGTCGAGGTTCGCGATATGGCTGTCCTGGTGCAGGAGATCAACGGCCATCTGCTCAAGCTCGGCCAGCGTCAACGATGACGAGCAACTCCCCTGTGGTGCAGGCCGCCAATTGCTCAGCTACGCGCTGGATCGTCCCTTGCGTCTTGGAGTGCGTGGGCCATCAGCCCGAGCGGGGGTGAGCCAAGGGCAAGCAGGGCGGCGTGGAAGCGGTGCACGCTATAGCCGCTGCGCCACTGGCGTTTGGCTTGCTCGCGGAGATCGAGGATCTCCAGCTTGCCCCATGTATACCTGCCGTAGGTGGGGTCGAAGGTGGCCCGGGTCGCCTCCGCCCTGGCCGCCGAGCCGTACACGAACGCGTCGGCCTCGAAGCGCGCGATCGCCTCCGGCACGCTCAGCGAGCCGGCGTGCACGCCGATCGACACCGCCAGCCTGGTGACCCGCTGCAGCGCCTCGCAGGCCATCCCCGCCTGGAAGCGGGGGTCCCCGTCGCGGTAGCCCTCCTCCAGGCACAGCTCCTCGCCGTAGTGCGCCCAGCCCTCCACGAACGCGGTCGACAGCAGGGTGCGGCGCACGTCGCCCCCGACGCGGCGCAGCGCGCGGCCGTGGGCGAAGTGGCCGGGGGCGACCTCGTGCACGGTGATCGCCGGCAGGGTGGTGCGGCTGAACACCTTCAGCCAGTCGTCCTGCTGCTCGGCCGGCCAGTCCGGCTCCGGCGGGGAGATGTAGTAGCGCGAGGGCGCGTCCGGCTCGTACGGCGCCGCCCACGACATCATCGCCAGCGCCCAGCGCCGCGCCGGCGGCGCCGGCGCCACCAGGCAGTCGCCGTCCAGGCCGGGGACCAGGCCGCGGCCGGCGGTGAAGGCGACCGCCTCGGCGGTGGCCTGCCGCGCCTCGGCCAGCACCCCGTCGGCGTCGGGGTGGTCGGCGAGCAGCCCGGCGACCACCTCGGCGGTCGGCCGCCCCGGCGCGATCCGGGCGCAGGCCTCGTCCAGCAGCGCCCGCAGCCGGTCGCGCTCGGCGTCGGCCCGCTCCTCCAGCCGGCCGAGGTCCAGCGGCAGCGCCTCGGAGGTGGACAGCAGCCGCTCCAGGGCGGCGCGGCCCAGGGCGGCGTCGGGCGGGCCGTCCGCGGCGGCCCGCTCCACGTGCGCGACCAGCCGGGCGTGCGCCGCCAGCCCCCGCTCCGCCAGCGGGTCCGCCGGGTCCCGATCCTCCGGGGCACCCGTGCCGGGTTCCCCGGACCCCCTGTTCTCCGGGGCACCCGTGCCGGGTTCCCCGGACCCCTCCAACCCGCTGGCCA
>DASQWY010000466.1:0-26073 GCA_035640005.1 Actinomycetes bacterium | reverse complement strand
GGTGGGGTTGAGGAAGTGCCAGCCCATGTCGGGGATCGTGCGGGTGAGGATCCGGTAGCCGGCGGCCTTGGCGGCGTGCAGGTTGGTGGCGTAGCGGGCGGTGGCCAGCCTGGCGGCGGCCAGCTGGCCGGCCAGGCGGCCGGTGTCACCGGTGGCGTTGGCCGCTGCCGCCGGGTGGGTGGGCCCGGCGGCCACGCCGCGGACGACCAGGATGGTGCTGGTGAGCAGCGCCGCGCCGAGCGCGACGATCACGATCCGTCGCATCGTGCCCCCCCGTCAGTGGTGGAAGTACGGGTCGAGCACCCGCACCTCCGAGATCCGGTCGACCGGCAGCCCGTTGCGCTCGGCGGCGCTGCGGATCGCCTCCGGGCTGGGGCCGTCGTAGATGCAGTAGGTCCGGCTCCGGTCGCCGGTGACGTAGGAGTGGATCCAGGTGACGCCTTCGCCGGCGTTGCCGTCGACCACGGCCAGGCACGCCTTGGCGCCCTGCTCGTCGGCGGGGATCCGCAGGCCGTCGACGAAGGTGCGCTCCACCACGTAGCGGGGCATGCTCGCTCCTTCCTGTGTGCGCCGGGAGGTCCGGCTGCAGGGAGCGTCCGCCAGGCCGGGCCCTGGCCACATCGGGAGGCGATCCCCATCTTGGCGCCGCCGGCTCCCCATCTTCCGGCCCGGTCCCCCATCCGGCCGCGACGCCGTCGGCGAGGTCGGCCGGCCCTAGCCCTGAACCCCGAGCTCGGTGAACAGGGTGAGCTGCAGGCCCGCCGGCGCCTCCAGGCGCGCGTTGGACGAGTTCCACGGCGTGGTCGTCGGCGCCGCGATCACGCGGGCGCCGGCGGCCTCGGCGGCGCGGGTGGCCACCGCCGCGTCGGCGACCTCCAGGGCGACCCGGACCGGCCCGGCCACGCGCCGGCCGACCTCCACCCGGTCGATGTAGGCGGCGTAAGCGGGGTTGGAGATTTCCAGGGTGGCCCGGCCGGCGTCCAGGATCGTGACCAGCCCGTCCCCGGCCGGGGTCTCGAAGGTGCCCTCCTCGGGCATGCCGAGCACGTCGCGGTAGAACCGCACCGCCCGCTCGTAGTCGGCCGCGGTCACCGCCAGCCGCAGCTGGGCGACCCGGCCTCGTCCTTCCGACATGCGCACCTCCCGTCCGTAACGCTCCCGGGACGAAGGCCGGCCACACTGGCACCGACCCGCGACGCTGGCAACCGGCAAGGAGGGACGATGCCCGAGGCCAACAAGGACCTGGTCAGGCGGCACTTCGAGGAGGTCTTCAACCGCCGCGACTACGACGCCGCCGCGGAGCTGGTGGCCGAGGACTACCTGGAGCACGCGGTGGCGCCGTTCGGGGAGGCCGAGCCCGGCCGGGTCAACGGCCCGGCTGCCGCCCGGCAGACCGCCGAGTGGCTGCTGGCGCAGTTCCCGGACCTGAAGATGACGATCGAGGCGATCGTCTCCGAGGGCGACACGGTGGTGGCGCGGGTGCTCTCGGAGGGGACCAACCTGGGGCCGCTCAACGGGATCGTGCCGCCGACCGGCAGGCGGTTCTCCGCCCGGCAGAGCCACTGGTACCGGGTCGAGGACGGCAAGCTCGCCGAGCACTGGGCGACCCGCGAGGACCTGCCGGCCATGCTCCAGCTCGGCGTCGTCCAGCCGCCTGGGAGGACCCGTTGACCGACCCCGCGGCCCCGCAGACCTGGTTCACCCTCGAGCACCGGCCCGGGCCGGCCTGGCGGCACGACCTGCCGCCCGGCGGCCAGGACCTCGGCGAGCACCTGGCATTCCTCGGGCGGCTGCGGGAGCGCGGGCTGCTGGTCGCGGCCGGGCCGCGGCCCGACCGGCCCGGCCACGGCATGACGCTGGTCCGCGGGGTGGACGCCGCCGAGGCGGAGCGGCTGGCGACCGAGGAGGACCAGGCCGTCGTCGGCGGCCTGCTGGCGGTCACCGTGCGGCCCTGGCGGATCGTGCTCGACGACACCCGCGAAGGCGATGGCTGACGCCGGGTCCTGAAAGCGACGCTTGACTGCCGCCGGGCGCGACCGGAGGATCAAGCTCCGGACCGCGTCGGATGGTGGTGCCGGTGGCTGTCGGCCCGCGGGTCCTCAAGTGGACGTGGCTGCTCGACAACGTCGAGCTGCAAGGCGTCGTGGTGGCCGACGGCCCCCTCGACGACGGCGGCAACATCGGCGGGGCCGACTTCAACGTCGCCCCGGACCCGAACTACGCCCACCTGGCCTCCCTCGCGTCCGGGAGCGGCGGCCTGGTGCACTGCGAGACCTACCGGGAGAACGTCGCGACGCACCCGGACGGGTATCCCCAGGAGCCGGACAGGATCAACCGCGTCGAGCCGTGGCCCATCCCGACCAAGCCCCCGAGCCAGGTGCAGATGGTGCTCGACCCCAGCACCGGCACCAAGCGGCCGCTCAGGCCCGGCGACCACATCCGGCTGACCGGCCGCTGGGTGATCGAGAACGGCCACCCGCAGATGACGCACATGCGCGGCTGGCTCAACGTCGGCTTCGTGTTCATCGAGTTCCACCCCTTCGACTACACGAACCTGGTCCTGGTGGTCCCGCCGAAGCCGAGCGACACGGTCGCCGAGACCATCTCGATCGCGGCGCCCATCTACGAGGAGGTCTACCTGGGGGACTGGTGGGCCAACAAGGTCGCCGGCGTCGCCAACCACCTGTTCGTCACGGCCTCGGACGGGGGCGGCACCGGTGGCACCATCCACAACATGGTGATCGCCAACGCCTACATCAAGGCCCCCGCACTGCCCGCGCCGTTCCTGCCGCACGCCGAGCTGCTCGAGCTCACCGAGACGGTTCACCTCAACGGCACCGGGCTGGGACTGGAGAACATCCGCACGCTGCAGGTCGTCGACGACGGCATCAAGGTCAGCGTGGTCGACAGCGCCAAGACGACCAACCCCGTCGACGGCATGGTGATCGCCGACGTCAACGACCCGGCCAGCAACAAGTCGGTCTTCCAGGCCCGCTACACGGTCGCCTGGCGTCCGCGCCTCACCGCCCCGGCCTCGGTGGACGCCGGCAACGTGCTGGTCGGCAAGGCGCAGCACCTCGAGGTCCAGGTCGCCAACGCCTCCCCCGAGCCCGTCACGCTCACCGGATGGGAGGGGACCGGCCTGGAGGCGTTCGCGCTGACGATGCCGGCGTCGGGGGCGAACGTCGGCGTCCCGCCCAACGGGAGCGTCCGCCTCGACGGCACCTTCACCCCCGCCCGGGCGGGAACGTCCAGGGGAACGCTGCGGATCCTCAGCAACGACCCCGCCGGACGCCCGCCGGCCGTCACCCTCACCGGGTTCGGGCACGAGCCGGTCCCGGCCGTCGAGCTCGACCCTGCCTCGCTGGCGTTCGGGACCGTCGGCGTCGGCGCCGAGGACTGGCGCACGGTGACCGTGCGGAACACCGGGGAGATCGTCCTCTACCTGGTCGAGGTGGCCAAGACCGCGGAGTCGCATCCCGACGCCTTCGCCGTCTCACCCTTCATCTCGCGCCAGCAGCTCGACCCGGGCGAGCAGGAGGCGATCTCGGTGGCGTTCACGCCGAAGCAGGCCGGCCGCGCCGCCGGGGAGGCCCGGGTCCGGCTGCAGGTCGGCAGCTCCTTCGACGAGCTGCTGAAGACGGTCGCGCTCGCCGGCGACGCCGTCATGCCGACCCTCCAGCTGTACCCGGCCACGCTCGACTTCGGCGCCATCCCGGCAGGCACCTCCAAGACGCTCAGGCTGCTGCTCCAGAACGTCGGTGATGCCGACCTGGTCGTGGGCGGCATCTCCGTGCTCAGCGCGTCGCGCAACGCCGCCTTCGAGGCCGATCCGGCGGTGGCGTTCCCGCTGGCGCCGATCCCACCGCTCCAGCAGGCGGCGATCGACGTCACCTTCAACGCCTGGAACGTGGCCGGGACCCCCGACAACGCCACCTTCGAGGTCCACAGCAACGATCCGCTGCACCCGGCGGTGCCCCTGGTCCTGGTCGGCGCGGCGGCCGGCGGCCGGATCACGCTGTCGCCGGACTTCATCGACTTCGGCCACGTCGCCACGCAGGCGTCGCGGGAGGCGACGGTGGCGAACGTGGGGTCGTCGGAGCTCACCGTCGCCGCCGTCCGGCTGGTCGGCGACCGGGCGTTCCAGCTGAGCGGGGTCCCCGCGGTCCCGTTCAGGATCCCGGCCCAACAGCAGCAGAAGCTCACCCTCACCTTCGGCACCACCGGCACGGGCCGGTTCCAGACCCAGCTGGTGGTCCAGAGCGACGACGCCTCGCATCCGAACGTCTCCCTGAACGCGGTGGCCGAGCGGCCGTAGCGCGTCCAGGCGTCCAGGCATCCAGGCGCCGTCAGCTTCGCGGCCGCGACCCGGGCACCAGCAGCAGCACCGCTGCGGGGGCGAGCAGGGTGACCCACAGGGCCGCGCCCAGGCCGACCCGCGCGGCCAGCAGCCCGAGCGCCAGGCGCAGCAGGCTGCCGGCCGGGCTGGACAGGCTGTAGACCGCCAGCGCCGTGCCGCTGCGCCCCGGCAGCGCCGCGAACAGTCGCCCCTTGGGGACCGCGTACCAGCCGGCGTGCAGCAGGCCGAGCAGCGCCAGCGGCGGCAGCTTGGCGGCCGCGCCCGGCGCCAGCAGGAAGGCGGGCAGCAGCACGGCCACGGCCAGCGCGCTGGCCCGCAGCCAGCGCGTGCCCGGCATGCGCCGCAGCACCCACAGCAGCAGCCCGTCCCCGGCCAGCCCCGACCCCGTCCACACCGCCACCGCCAGCCCCGCCCGGGCCGGGCCGACGCCGACCACGTCGACGAAGTAGAGGGCCAGGAAGCCGAGCAGCACGTCGCCGGCCAGGTCGGCCAGCTGCAGCAGCAGCAGCCAGCGGAGTACCTCGCGGTCGCGCAGGGCGGCCAGCGCGCGGCGCACGCCGGCGCCGAGCTCGCCGTCGCCGTCGCTGGCGGTCGCCCGCAGCGGCCAGGCCAGCGCCGCCAGCGCCACCGCCGCCAGCGCCAGGCCGGCCAGCGGCGCCCGCCAGCTCAGGCCGGCGCCGACCGCCACGCTCAGCGCCAGCGGCCCGGCCACCACCCCGACCGACCCGGCCAGCGTCCAGGCGGCCATGCGCCGCTCCTGGCCGCCCGGGTCCAGGTCCACCAGGGTCGCCTGGGCCATCTCCACGAACGCGCCCGCGGCCGGGTACAGCAGCGTGAAGGCGGCCAGCAGCAGCGTGAAGCTGGGCGCCCCGGCGACCAGCAGCAGCGACAGCGCGTAGGCAAGGCCGCCGCCGAGCAGCAGGGCGCGCCGCCGGCCCGCGTCGGCGAGCACGCCGAAGCTCGGCTCCACCACCGCGCTGAGCAGGCCGGGCAGGCCGAGCAGCAGCCCGACCTGGCCGTAGCCGAGACCGAGGTCGGCCCGGATCAGCGGCCAGGCCGCCTCGCGCACACCGAAGACCAGCTCGTCGAACAGCTCGACGGCCAGCAGCAGGGCGAGGACGCGGAGGATCTATCGGTGGCGCATGATGGCGTCGAGCCTGCCCTGCCC
Source organism: Actinomycetes bacterium (assembly GCA_035640005.1). Taxonomy (GTDB): domain Bacteria; phylum Actinomycetota; class CALGFH01; order CALGFH01; family CALGFH01; genus DASQWY01. The sequence goes on along the minus strand of DASQWY010000466.1, from coordinate 20,545 downwards.
CGCTCGGCGCGTCAACCGGTTTCGGTGTTGAGCCAGGCGGGCGAGCACGGTAGGCTGCCGCCGAACAGGAGTTCGAGCCGGAGGGAGGGGTGCGGGCGCGTGCGCGTGATCGGCGTCGACCCCGGGCTCGGCCGCTGCGGCTACGCCGTGCTCGACCAGGCCGGCGGGCAGCTGTCCACGGTCGACTACGGCACCATCGCCACCGGCGGTGACGAGGTCGCCCCGCGCCTGGCCGCCCTGGCCGCCCGGCTGCGGGCGGTGCTGGCCGCCACCGGCCCCGACTGCCTGGCGATCGAGCGGGTCTTCTTCAACGCCAACGTGCGCACCGCGATGACCGTCGGGCAGGCGTCCGGGGTGGTGCTGCTGCTGGCGGCCGAGCGTGGCCTGCCGGTCGCCACCTACACCCCGCCGCAGGTGAAGCGGGCGGTCACCGGCACCGGCGACGCGCCCAAGGAGCAGGTCGGCTACATGGTCAAGGCGCTGCTCGGGCTGGCGGCGACCCCGACCCCGGCCGACACCGCCGACGCCCTGGCCGTGGCCATCTGCCACCTGCACCACCACGGGCTGGCCGACTCCGGCGGCGCGGCCGGGCTGGGGGCGGCCCCGGCGGCCGGCTGGCTGGCCCGCGCCGCCCCCACCTCGCCGGGCCTGCGCCGGAGCGAAGGGGATCCCCGATGATCGCCAGCCTGCGGGGGCGGTTGCTGGAGGTGCTGGCCGACGGGGCGGTGCTGGAGGTCGGCGGGGTCGGCTACCGGGTGTTCCTCACCCCCAAGGCGCTGGCCGGGCTGCCGCGCGACGGCGAGGTGCTGGTCCACACCGTCACCTACGTGCGTGAGGACACCCTCGCCCTGTACGGGTTCACCTCCACCGACGAGCGCCGCGCCTTCGAGCAGCTGCTCGGCGCCACCGGCGTGGGGCCGAAGCTGGCGCTGGCGGTGCTGTCGGTCCACTCGCCGGACGCGCTGCGCCGGGCGGTGTCGGCCGGCGACGCCGACGCGCTCACCCTGGTGCCGGGCGTCGGCCGCAAGGGCGCCGCCCGGCTGGTGCTGGAACTGCGCGGCAAGCTCGGCGAGGGCGACCCCGAGCCGCCGGTCGAGGCCGGCGGCCGGCCCGCCTACGCCGAGGTGCGCGAGGCGCTCGGCGCGCTCGGCTACGGCCCGGCCGAGGTCAAGGCCGCCCTGGCCGGGCTGCCGCCCGACGCCGGCGAGCGCTCCACCGAGGAGCTGCTGCGCCTGGCCCTGCGCGGCCTGGGGAGCCAGCGGTGACCGACATCCTCGACCCGCAGGCCTCCCACGACGAGCGGGCCAGCGAGGGCAGCCTGCGCCCGCGGCGGCTGGACGAGTTCGTCGGCCAGGCCCGCACCCGCGAGCAGCTCGGGGTGGTGCTCGAGTCGGCCCGCCGCCGCGGCCTGCCCCCCGACCACCTGCTGTTCTCCGGCCCGCCCGGCCTCGGCAAGACCAGCCTGGCCGCGATCGTCGCCGCCGAGCTGGAGGTCGGCTTCCGGGTCACCTCCGGGCCGGCGCTGGAGCGGGCCGGCGACCTGGCCGCGATCCTCACCGGCCTGGAACCGGGCGACGTGCTGTTCGTCGACGAGGTGCACCGCCTGCCGCGGGCGGTCGAGGAGGTCCTCTACCCGGCCATGGAGGACTTCCAGATCGACGTGGTGCTCGGCAAGGGGCCGGGCGCCCGCAGCCTGCGGCTGGACCTGCCCCGCTTCACCCTGGTCGCGGCGACCACCCGCACCGGGCTGATCACCTCGCCGCTGCGGGACCGCTTCGGCTTCTCCGCCCGGCTCGACTACTACGGCCCGGACGACCTGGAGGCGATCGTGACCCGCTCGGCCGGCATCCTCGGGGTGGCGACCGACCTGGCCGGCGCCAGCGTGCTGGCGCGCCGCTCGCGCGGCACCCCGCGGATCGCCAACCGGCTGCTGCGCCGGGTGCGCGACTTCGCCGAGGTGCGCGCCGCCGGCCGCATCGACGCGGCCGTGGCCGAGGCCGCCCTGGAGCTGTTCGAGGTCGACCGCCTCGGGCTCGACAAGCTCGACCTGGCGCTGCTGCGGGTGCTCTGCGAGCGCTTCGGCGGCGCGCCGGTCGGCCTGGCCACCCTGGCGGTGTCGGTGGGGGAGGAGCCGGACACCGTCGAGGACGTGGCCGAGCCCTACCTGCTGCAGCTCGGCTTCCTGCAGCGCACCCCCCGCGGCCGGGTGGCGACCGCGGCCGCCTACGCCCACCTCGGCCTGGCGCCCGCGGACACGCCCCGGCCGCCGGCTTCGCTGTTCGACGACGGCCCGGCCTGAACTGCCTGGTCAGGTGGGGTGCGGCCGGCCGCGGGCAGGTTGACCCGGACGGTGGACGGCCCCTAGGATGGCCGTCGCATCGCGGCCGGGAGCCGGCGATGTGCCGTCATGCGCCCCGGAGCTCGAGCCGCCGGGACGCAGGCCCGGGCGGTCCCGGGCTCCTCGGAGGTCTTCATCATGGCGAACGGCAGTGGGCAGCTCATCATCCTCGCGTTGCTGGTTGCGATCTTCTACTTCATGCTCATCCGCCCGCAGCAGCGGCGGGTCCGCGCCCAGCAGGCGCTGCAGGCGTCGCTGCAGCTCGGCGACGAGGTCATCACCGTCGGCGGCTTCCTCGGCACCATCCGCCGCTTCGACGGCGACGTGGTCACCGTGGAGCTGTCGCCGGGGGTGGAGGCGCGGGTCAACCGCCGGGCGATCTCGGGCAAGGTCGCGCCGGAGCGGCTCGACGAGCCCGAGGAGGTCGCGGACGAGGAGCACCCGGACGCGTGAAGCTCCCATGAGCATGGCCGAGCGCCGGCCGGTAGGGCCGCAGCCCGTCGCCGAGCCGAGCCTGCTCGACCGGGTCGCGGCCGACCCGGCGATCCAGACCTACGTGGAGCTCGCCGACGAGTTCACCGGCCAGCTCGGCTACACCGAGCACGGCTTCCGCCACGCCAACCTGGTCGGGCGGATCGCCCGCAACATCCTGGACCGGCTCGGCTACGACCGGCACACCGCCGAGCTGGCCGCCGTCGCCGGCTACCTGCACGACGTCGGCAACGTCATCAGCCGCCAGAACCACCCGCAGACCTCGGCGCTGCTGGCGCTGCCGGTGCTGACCGGGCTGGGCATGAGCACCAGGGACGTCGGCCTGGTCCTCGGCGCGATCGGCAACCACGAGGAGGAGCTCGGCCACCCGGTCTCGCCGGTGTCGGCGGCGGTGAACATCGCCGACAAGTCCGACGTGCACCGCTCGCGGGTCCGCAAGGACGCCCAGGCGACGGTGGAGTTCGACATCCACGACCGGGTGAACTTCTCGGCCAAGCACTCCTTCGTCCGGGTCGACGCCGACGCCCGCACCATCACCCTGGAGCTGGACATCGACACCAGCGTCTCCGACATCCTGGAGTACTTCGAGATCTTCCTGACGCGGATGATGATGTGCCGGCGGGCCGCGGAGGGGCTCGGCTGCAAATTCCGCATGACCGTCAACGGCCATTCTTTACTTTGACCCTACGATGAAGCGTTAGCCTTTCCCCGATAACCGACCGCGCTCACGAGGAGACCCACGTTCGTGCCAGGAACCCGCCGACTGGTCGTCCCCCTGCTGGTCGTGGCCGCGCTGCTCGCCGGCGTCTGGGGGACGGTCCTGGTCCAGCACATCACCCCCCGGCTCGGCCTGGACCTGCGCGGCGGCACCAGCGTCACCTTCGTCCCCAGCAACCCCAAGGGCGGCAAGCCCACCAGCCAGCAGCTGGACACCACCGTCGACATCATCCGCAACCGGGTGAACTCCAAGGGCGTGGCCGAATCGGAGGTCAACCTGGAGGGCGGCAACATCGTCGTGTCCATCCCCGACGTGCGCGACCCGGACGCGGTGATCGCCGCGGTCGGCACCACCGCCGTGCTCGAGTTCCGCCCGGTCAAGGCGGCCGTGCAGTCCACCGACCCGCAGTACAAGCAGGGCCAGTACGCCAAGGTCGACTGCGGCAAGCCGAGCACCTACGTGAACAGCGACGACCCGGCCAAGGACGTGGTGCTCTGCGCCCGCGAGGAGGCCGGCAAGCTCAGCCCGGAGGCCAACGCCCCCAAGCTGCTGATGGGGCCGGTCGCCCTCGGCGGCACCGACATCGCCTCGGCCAGGCCGCAGCTGGCCACCAGCGGGCAGGGCGGCGTCGCCACCGGCCAGTGGGAGACGCAGCTGAACTTCAACGGCAAGGGCGGCAGCAAGTTCGAGAAGCTCACCGGCGACGCCGCCTGCAACCAGTCGGGCGACATCAAGCGGGAGATCGCCATCACCCTGGACGCGGTGGTCATCAACCACCCGCCGGTGGCCGACGACATCCAGTGCCACCAGGGCATCACCGGCGGCAACGCGGTGATCACCGGCCAGACCCAGGCGGAGGCCGAGAACCTCGCCCCGCTGATCTCCTCCGGCGCCCTGCCGCTGCGGCTGGACGTGCAGAGCCGCTCCACCGTCAGCGCCACCCTCGGCGCCGACTCGCTGCATGCCGGGCTGGTCGCCGGCATCATCGGGCTGGCCGCCACCTTCCTGTACATGCTGCTCTACTACCGCGGGCTCGGCCTGGTGGTGTGGGTCGGGCTGGCGATCGCCGCGGCCCTCAACATCGGCATCGTGTTCCTGATGGGCCGCTGGATCGGGTTCACCCTCAGCCTGGCCGGCATCGCCGGGCTGATCGTGGCGATCGGCATCTCCGCCGATACCTACGTGGTGTTCTTCGAACGCCTCAAAGACGAGGTCCGCGACGGTAAGACCCTGCGCACCTCGGTGGACCGGGGCTGGCAGCGCTCCTTCCACACGCTGGTGTCGGCCAACACGGTGTCGTTCGCGGCCGCGGTGGTGCTGTACCTGCTCGCGATCGGCCCGGTGCGCGGGTTCGCCTTCACCCTGGGCCTGGCCACCGCGATCGACTTCTTCGCCGCCTGGTTCTTCATCCGGCCGGCGGTGTCCCTGGTCACCCGCTTGCGCCTCTTCCAGGAGGGGCGCTTCGTCGGCATCCGCGCCGCGGTCTAGCCTCGAGGAGGAATCCCGTCCCGTGTCCCTCGCCAGCCGCCTCTACCACGGCGAGACCAGCTACGACTTCGTCGGGCGCCGGCGCGTCTGGTTCGCGATCTCCGGTGTGGTCCTGCTGATCTCCCTGGTCAGCCTGTTCGTGCCCGGCCTGAACTTCGGCATCGACTTCAAGGGCGGGGCGGTGTTCCGGGCCACGGCGGAGCGGACCGTGACCGAGGCGCAGGTGCGCGACGCGGTCGGCGCCTCGCTGGCCAAGGTCGTCCAGGTCACCGACGACAAGCCGCCGCAGGTGATCGTGCAGACCGAGGCGCTGCCGCAGGACCAGGTGGCCGACGTCCGCTCCCACCTGGCCAAGGTCACCGGCGTGAGCGCCAGCCAGGTCTCCACCGAGTCGGTCGGCTCCAAGTGGGGGAGCACGGTCTCCCGCAAGGCGCTGCTCGCCCTGCTGGTGTTCCTGGTCGTGGTGACCATCTACGTGTCGTTCCGGATGGAGTGGAAGATGGCCCTCGCCGCCATCGTCGCGCTCATCCACGACCTGCTGATCACCGCCGGCATCTACGCCCTGGCCCGCTTCGAGGTCACCCCGGCGACGGTGATCGGCCTGCTGACCATCCTCGGCTACTCGCTGTACGACACCGTGGTGGTGTTCGACAAGGTCCGCGAGAACACCGGCTCGCTCACCTCGATGTCGCGGGTCACCTACTCCGACGCGGCCAACCTGGCCGTCAACCAGACGCTGATGCGGTCGCTGAACACCTCGCTGGCGTCGCTGTTCCCGATCGGGGCGCTGCTGTTCGTCGGCGCCTTCCTGCTCGGCGCCGAGACCCTCAAGGACCTCGCCCTCGCCCTGTTCGTCGGCGTCGCCACCGGCACCTACTCGTCGATCTTCATCGCCACCCCGCTGGTCGCCTCCTGGAAGGAGGCCGAGCCGCGCTACCGCCAGCTGCGCACCCGGGTGGAGCGGCTGGCCGCGCAGCCGGGCGGGACCAAGGCGCCCGCCGCCCCGGCCGCGCGCGACGGGCGCCGCCGCGCCGCCGCCGACCAGCCGCCGCCCGAGCCGGTCCTCGACGAGCAGCAGGCGGCCCGCGACGCCGAGCCGGAGGAAGAGGAGGAGCGGGCGGCGGTGGCCCAGGCGCCGGCCCGCCGCCAGACCCAGAAGCCCCGTCCGAACCAGCAGCGGCGCAAGCCGTCCGGGCGTTCGTCCCGCCCGGCCAGGCGCCGCCGCCGCTAGCGCCAGCCGAAAGGACCCACCGTGCCCATCGACATCGAGCGCCTGCGCGCCCTCGTCCGCGACGTGCCCGACTTCCCCCAGCCCGGCATCGTCTTCAAGGACATCACCCCGCTGCTGGCCAACGAGGTCGCCTTCTCCTCGGTGATCGACGAGACGGTCGTCCACTTCGGCCGCGGCAACGTGGACAAGGTGGTCGGCATCGAGGCGCGGGGCTTCATCCTGGCATCGCCGGTCGCCTACCACTTCGGCGCCGGCTTCGTGCCCGTGCGCAAGGCGGGCAAGCTGCCCTCCAAGGTGGAGGCGGAGGAGTACGCGCTCGAGTACGGCACCGCCACCCTGGAGCTGCACGCCGACGGGATCGCCGCCGGCGAGCGGGTGCTGATCGTCGACGACGTGCTCGCCACCGGCGGCACCGCCCGCGCCGCCGCCCGCCTGGTCGAACGCTTGGGCGGCAAGGTCATCGGCATCGCCACCCTGATCGAGCTGGGGTTTTTGGATGGCCGCAAGCAGATCGCGGGCTATGAGTTTTTCAGCCTGATCCGCTACTGAATCGGGGCACCACGGCGAGGCCCGATTTGGGCCGGGTAGTTGGGGGGGTTCGGGGGGGAGCGGGCTACCCCCCGAATGAACCGGGGAGCCGCCCCGGAATAGACCCACTGGCGCCTAAACGTTACCGTGAGTATCAACCGAACCTGAGAGAGTAGAGTGCAGGTAGGGTCCGGACTGGCGCTCCGGGCACGGTAGCCAACGTGGGTGGGCCGATGGCGCAACAGCATCCGACGGCGGTCCCCGAAGGGCTGGCGCTCGATCGCGAGCCCCGCGCCGCCGCGGGCGCGCCCCCGCTGAACGGCACCGCCGGCCGGCCCGGCCTGGCCGCCTCGCTGACCCGTCCGTGGGACCTCGCCGAGCCGCCCGAGCCCGACATCGAGCCGCTGCTGCGGCGCATGCGCCACCGCAACCCGCGCGCCGACCAGGCGCTGGTACGGCGAGCCTTCGGCGTGGCCAAGGCGCAGCACGACGGCCAGCTCCGCAAGTCGGGGGTGCCGTTCGTGGCCCACCCGCTGGGGGTGGCCACCATCGTCGCCGACCTCGGCCTGGACGTGACCAGCGTGATCGCCGCGCTGCTGCACGACACCGTCGAGGACACCTCGATGACCCTGGAGCAGGTGGAGGAGCAGTTCGGCCCGGAGGTCGCCAAGATCACCGACGGGCTCACCAAGCTGGACCGGATCGGCTTTGAGAGCCGCGAGGCCGCCCAGGCCGAGACCATCCGCAAGATGGTCGTGGCGATGGCACGCGACATCCGCGTGCTGGTGGTCAAGCTCGCTGACCGGCTCCACAACATGCGCGAGGTCGGCTACCTGGAGCGCGAGAAGCAGGAGCTGAAGGCGCGCGAGACCCTGGACATCTACGCGCCGCTGGCCAACCGGCTCGGCATCCACCAGATCAAGTGGGAGCTGGAGGACCTCGCCTTCGCCACCCTCTACCCTGGGCGGTACGAGGAGATCGTCCGCATGACGGCCGAGCGCCAGCCGGCCCGCGAGCAGTACCTGAGCGAGGTCGTCGCCCAGGTCAACGCCCAGCTCAAGCAGGTGAAGCTGCGCGCGGAGGTGACCGGCCGGCCGAAGCACTACTACTCGATCTACGAGAAGATGGTGCTGCGCGGCAAGGAGTTCTCCGACATCTTCGACCTGGTCGGCGTGCGCATCCTGGTGGACTCCATCAAGGACTGCTATGCCGCCCTCGGCCAGGTCCACGCGCTCTGGAAGCCGGTGCCCGGGCGCTTCAAGGACTACATTGCGATGCCGAAGTTCAACCTCTACCAGTCGCTGCACACGACGGTGGTGGGGCCGGGCGGCAAGCCGCTGGAGATCCAGATCCGCACCAAGCAGATGCACCGCACCGCCGAGTACGGCATCGCCGCCCACTGGCGCTACAAGTCCAAGGACGGCAAGGCCTCCGCCGAGCAGGAGATGGGCTGGTTACGGCAGCTGATCGACTGGCAACGGGAGCTGTCGGACCCGCGGGACTTCATCGAGAACCTCAAGACCGACCTGTACGTCGACGAGGTGTTCGTGTTCACCCCCAAGGGCGACGTGCAGCAGCTGCCGGCCGGGGCGACCCCGATCGACTTCGCCTACGCGGTGCACACCGAGGTCGGCCACCGCTGCGTCGGCGCGCGGGTGAACAAGCGGCTGGTGCCGTTGGAGTACGCGCTGCAGAACGGCGACACGGTGGAGATCTTCACCTCCAAGGCGCAGGACGCCGGCCCGTCGCGCGACTGGCTGGGGATCGTCAAGACGCCGCGGGCGCGCAACAAGATCCGCCAGTGGTTCTCCAAGGAGCGGCGCGAGGACGCCATCGAGGCCGGCAAGGACGCGCTGGTCCGGGCCATGCGCAAGGCCGGCCTGCCGCTGCAGAAGCTCACCCAGGGCGGGGCGCTGACCGCGCTGGCCTCCGAGATGCGCTTCCCCAGCCTGGACGCCTTCTACGCCGCGGTCGGCTCCGGGCAGACCTCGGCGGCCACCGCGGTCAGCCGCCTGCAGGCCGACCTGGGCGTGGGCGACGAGCAGGAGGACGACGACGACCTGGTACTGGAGCGGGCGGTGCGGGCGGCGCGCCCGCTGCCGTCCAGCCGCGGGGTGCTGGTCAAGGGCGCCGACGACGTCTGGGTCAAGCTGGCGCGGTGCTGCACCCCGGTGCCGCGCGACCCGATCATCGGCTTCGTCACCCGCGGGCACGGGGTCAGCGTCCACCGGGAGGACTGCCCCAACGCCGACAACCTGCGGCGGGAGCAGAACCGCATCATCGAGGTGGAGTGGGACACCTCCGGGCCGAGCGTGTTCGCCGTCACCATCCAGGTGGAGGCGCTGGACCGGACCAAGCTGCTGCGCGACATCACCGAGGTCCTCTCCGACCACCACGTGAACATCATGTCGGCCACCGTCGCGACCGGCCGCGACCGGGTCGCCACCTTGCGCTTCACCTTCGAGCTGGCCGACATCTCCCACCTGGCCCACGTGCTCTCCACCGTCAAGAAGGTCGAGGGCGTGTACGACGCGTTCAGGGTCGTCCCGCACGCCAGCGGCAACGGCGGCGAGGGCTAGCGCCCCGGATGCGGGCGGTCGTCTACCGCGTCAGCTGGGCGCGGGTGCTGGTCGACGGGGAGGTCACCGGGGAGATCGGGCCTGGGCTGCTGGTGCTGGTCGGGGCCGGGCACGGCGACGGGGACGCCGAGGCGGGCTGGCTGGCCGCCAAGGTGGCCGCGCTGCGGGTGTTCCCCGACCAGCAGGGGCTGATGAACCGGTCGCTGCTGGAGACCGGCGGGGGCGCGCTGGTGGTCAGCCAGTTCACCCTGTACGGCGACGCGCGCCGGGGCCGCCGCCCCTCCTACGTGGCCGCCGCCCGCCCCGAGCAGGCCGCGCCGCTGGTGGAGGCGACCGCCAAGGCGCTGGCCGCCGCGGGCGTCCCGGTCGCCGGCGGCCGCTTCGGTGCCCACATGACCATCGAGTCGGCCGGGGACGGCCCGGTCACCATCCTGCTCGACAGCGACAAGCGGTTCTAAGCGGACGTCCCGGGGGCGGGGGCGGGGTCGGCGAGCTGGTGGACGACCACGATGCCGCCGAGGGCGGGCTGGTCGAGGCGCTGCTGGTCGGTCTGGATGTACTCGTCGAGCACGGCGAGCAGGCGCCGGTCCAGCTCGCGCACGCCCTCCTCCGACAGGTGCAGCATGAAGCGCGCGAAGGTCCGGACCGAGCCGGGTCCCGCCTCGCGTAGCTCGGCCTGGAAGGCCTCGATCGGGGCGAGGGAGCGTTCGTCGCTGCGGTCGTCGTAGGGCTCGCCGCCGTGGGTGTCGCCGTAGGCCGACAGCCACCAGGACCGCCCGGTGCTGCGGTAGGGCTTCTCCAGGGCACCGCTGCTCCCGGTGCGGACCGGTGCCGGCTCCAACAGCCCGGCCTCGACCAGCAGCCGGACGTGGTAGAGGGTCGTGCCGGGTTGGCGGTCCAACCGGTCGGCGAGCTGCTTGTTGGTCATGGGCTGCTGCCCGCACAGCCGGAGGATCCGCAGGCGCAGCGGGTGCGAGGCCGCCTTGGCCTGCAGGATCGTGGCCCGCCGGCGGCGGGCGTCCACCGCCGACGGACCTGGCTCGGGGTGCTGTTGGGTCATGCCACCATCCTACCCTCCGGTTCAGTTCTCACATATCGATTGATAATCCTTAAATCGATGTGTCATCCTTCGATCATGTCGAACGTTCGGGACCGCCTCGGTCTGGCCTTCTGGCAGCTGTGGTCGGCGTCGGCCCTGTCCAACCTTGCCGACGGGCTGGTCAAGGTGGCGCTGCCGCTGGTCGCCGTCACCCTGACCGACTCCCCTGGGCTGGTCGCCGGGGTCACCCTGGCGGTGACGCTGCCCTGGCTGCTGTTCGCGCTGCCGGCCGGGGCGCTGGCCGACCGGGTGGACCGGCGCATCGCGATGGTCAGGGCCGAGGTCGTGCGGGCGGCCGCGGTGGCGGTCCTGGCGGTCACCCTGGTCCTCGGGCTCGGGTCGTCCGCGGCGGCGATCTGGGCGCTGTACGCCGTGGCCCTGCTGCTGGGAACCGCCGAGACCGTCTACGACACCTGCGCCCAGTCGATGCTGCCGCAGGTCGTGTCCCGGGACCGGCTGCCGCGCGCCAACGGTCGCCTGATCGCCGCGGAGCTGACCGCCAACGAGTTCGTCGGCCCTCCCCTGGGGGGCCTGCTGGTCGCCGCCGGGGTGGCGGCGGCGTTCGCGACCCCGGCGGCGCTGTGGGCGGCCGCGGTCGGGGCGCTCCTGCTGCTGCGCGGCGGCTTCGCCGTCCCGCGGGAGCGGCCGACCACCTTCCGCGCCGACGTGGCCGAAGGGCTGGGCTACCTGTGGCGGCACCGGCTGCTGCGCACGCTCGCCGCGATGACCGGGCTGTTCAACGTCGCCACCAACGCCACCTTCGCCGTCTTCGTGCTCTACGCCGTCGGCCCCGGCTCCGCCATGCGCCTGACCGAGGTCAGCTACGGCCTGCTGTTCGCCACCATCGCCGCCGGCAGCCTCATCGGCGCCCTGCTGGCCGACCGCATCATCCGGCGCCTGGGCCGCTCGCGGTCGCTGCTGCTGGGCATCCTCGGCGGCGTGGGCACCGTCGGCACCCCGGCGCTGACCACCATCCCCCTGGTGATCGCCGCGGCCTTCCTCGTCGGCGGCCTCAGCAACGCCCTGTGGAACGTCGTCGCCGTCTCGCTGCGGCAGCGCATCACCCCCGACCGCATCCTCGGCCGGATCAACAGCAGCTACCGGCTGGTGGCCTGGGGCACCAGGCCCCTGGGCGCCGCCGCCGGCGGCCTCCTCGGCCAGCTCCTCGGCCTGCGCGCCGTCTTCGCCATCGCCGCCGCGCTCATCCTCGCCACCCTGGCCGGCATGACCCAGGTCACCGACGCCGCCATCGGCACCGCCGAGCACGGCAGGTTGCCCTAAGGCTCGGTGTCGACGCGGGCGTGGGCGAGCGCGGCGCCGAGGAACCGGAAGGTCCACTCCTCGGCCAGCGGCCGCGTCTCCAGGAACACGACCGGCACCGCCGGGTAGCGGACCTGCACCGCCGCCAGCAGCTCGGCGACGAAGCCGGGCTGGACGTGGTCGAGCTTGAAGACCGCGCTGTAGCGGTCCTCGACCACCACCGCCGCGCGCGGCAGGCATGCCAGGTCGGCGAGCTGGAAGGCGAGCCCGCCGTCCACCAGCCCGCCGACCAGGTCGGCCAGCCGCTTGCGCTCGACCGCGCCGGCCAGCTGCCCGTCCAGCTCCACGGCGTAGTCGCCGGCGGGCAGCGCGCGCCGCCGGGTCCTGGCCTGCTTGCCGGCGAAGCGGTAGGGGTAGCGCTCGCGCGTGTCGACCAGGATCTCCAGCTCCGCGGCGTGGTGGCCGGCGGCGCGGCGGCGCGGCACGCGGACGCCGGGGCGCGCCTGCGCGGCGGTGCGCGCCGACTGCCAGAAGATCGCCTCCCGCCCCTGCACCACGGTGAACACGAACTGGGAGCGGTTCTCCCTGGGGCGGTCCAGCACCAGGTCGATCGCCACCCCGCGGCGCACGCAGGAGCGCACCGGCACCTGCTCCAGCACGTCGGCGTCCTCCGGCCAGCCCTCGGCGCGGTGGCAGTAGACCTTGGCGGTGCGCGGCCACGGCTCGCGCGCCTTCAGCACCAGCGGCCCGCCGGCCAGCGGCAGGCGGATCTGGTAGGGCAGCCGGGAGGTCGGGTCGGGGTTGCGGGCCACCAGGAAGGTCCGCGCGGTCGCCGCCACCGGGCCACCTCCTCCGCCGTCTCGCCGCCGCTGGCAGGGTACCGCCCTCAGCCGCCCTCGACGGCCAGGTCGGCCTCCACCCCCAGGAAGCGGCCGACGTCGGCGGCCTCCGCCTCCAGGGCCGGCAGGAGCGCGCGGTCCAGCCGCCCGAACGGCCGCACGGCGACGCTCAGCCGCCCGGCGCCGGCACGCCGCTGCCGCCAGGTCCCCGCCACGCGCCCGTCCACCAGCAGCGCCGGCTGGATCATGCCGCCGCCGGCCTGGATGCGGCGCGCATGGCGGGCCGGCAGCACCAGCTCGCGGCCGCGCCAGCCGAGCAGGTAGGGGTCGAAGTGCCCGAGCAGGCGCAGCGGCGGCCGCCCGGCGGCCAGCGCCGGCAGGTCGGCGCCCGAGCCGGCGAGCACGAACGCCTGCTTCCCGGCCGCGCGCACCTCCTCCAGCTCCCCGGCGACCAGCTCCAGGCCGCGCCGCGCCCGCCCGAGCGGCAGCCCCGACCAGGCCGCCAGGTCGTCGGCGCCGGCCGGGCCGTGGCCGCCGAGGTAGCGGCGGGCCAGCTCGGCGAGGGCCGCGTCCGGCTCCGGCGGCGGCGCCGGCTGCTCGCCGAGCCACTCCGCCAGCAGCACGTAGCTGGGCTCCTCGCCCAGGTCCGGCCCGCGGCAGACGAGCCCCAGCCTGGCGGCGTGGGCGAGCAGGTGCGCCGGCGCCTGGCCGGCCACCGCGACCGCCACGCCCCTGGCCACGACCTCGCGGACCAGCTCGGCCCGGGTGAGCTGGCGGTCGCCGGCGAGGACCTCCGCGATCGCCGCCAGCCCGCGCTCGCTGGTGGCGTCGTCGAGCCCCAGCTGCAGCCGCCGGCGGCGCCCGGCGGCCGCGAACACCGGGCCGAGCAGCGCCAGCAGCCAGCCGACGTCCTCGGCGGCGACCACGTGGAGCGTGCCGCGCATCGCCCAGGTGCGCACCACCGAGCGTTCCTGGTCGCAGGCCCGGCGCACCGCCGCGGCGGTGAGCCCGGCGCCGCGCGGCCGCACCGCCAGCCGCGACGCCCTGGTGTCCTGCGCCGGCAGGCCGACGACCGCGCGGACCGCCTCGGGCACGCCGCCGGCCGGCTCGCCGGCCAGGCGCTGCGAGCGCAGCCGCAGCCTGCGCACCTGCTGATCGGTCAACGACGTTCCCACGGCCCTCGACCGGAGTCTACGGCAACGCGGTCCGCTCGTATGGTATGAACATCTTGCAACACACGAACCTGACACCTTGGACTGAGGGGGGGTCCGGGGGACCCGGCACGGGTCCCCCGGAGGATCAAGGGGGCTGATCCTTGGACGCCGCGGCGACCCGCGCGGCGCGGCCGGCCGTCGCGCCCGAGCTGTACCTCGACCTGCTCAAGAAGTGCCTGACCCGGTCGCTGTTCGGCGAGGGCCACGTGCCGGTGGTGCCGCGGCGGGGGACCGCCAAGCACCTGCTGTTCCGGCCGGTCCGGCGCTGGCTGGCCGGCAAGGACATGGAGGTGATCCGGCACCTGCCCTTCGACGAGGCCACCAGGGCCGAGGGCCGCGACTGGCCGGCCGAGGCGGAGACCATGGCCGGGCTGCGGCGCCTCGACAACCTGCAGTGGTGCGTCACCGACGTGCTCCGCCGCGGCGTGCCCGGGGACCTGATCGAGACCGGCGCCTGGCGTGGCGGGGCGACCATCCTCATGCGGGCGGTCCTGAAGGCCTACGGCGACCCCGACCGCCAGGTGTGGGTGGCCGACTCCTTCCAGGGCCTGCCCAAGCCGGACCCGGAGCGGTGGCCGGCCGACGCCGGCGACGAGCACTGGACCTGGGAGCAGCTGGCCGTCCCGATCGAGGAGGTGCGGGACAACTTCGCCCGCTACGGCCTGCTGGACGAGCGGGTCCGCTTCCTGGCCGGCTGGTTCGAGGACACCCTGCCGGCCGCGCCGATCGAGCGGCTGGCCGTGCTGCGCCTGGACGGGGACATGTACGGCTCCACCATGCAGGCGCTGGAGGCCCTGTACCCCAAGCTCTCGCCGGGCGGCTACGTGATCGTCGACGACTACGGCGCCATCGCCCAGTGCAAGGAGGCGGTGACCGACTACCGCGCCGCCAACGGCATCACCGAGCCGATGGAGTGGGTCGACTGGACCGGCGTGTGGTGGCAGCGCTCGCCGGCCGGCGGCTGACTCAAGCGCCGGCGCCGCCCGCCCGATACTGATCTGGAACCGCGCGGCCTGCGCGAGGATCGAGGCATCCATGCATGAGGAGCCGGGTCACCCAGGATGACCGAGGCTCGCACCGGCAAGCGCGCACCGTCGCCGCTCCGGCAGCGCGTGCTCGGCCGCGCCTGGCCGGACCTGCGCCTGCGGGCCAAGGGCCTGGTGGTGGTCGCCGTCCCGGTCGCCGCCCTGGTGGTGGCCGTGCTCGGGCTGGGCCTGGCCGAGCGGCAGCACGAGCAGGCCGAGCGCGCGGTCATGCACGCCGTCCAGGTCGAACGGCAGATCGCCCAGATCCGCATCCTCGCCCAGAACGGCGTCACCACCTACCTGCTGACCGGCCAGCGCAGCGGCCTCAACCGCTACCGGGCCGCCAACCGCGACCTCCCGCCCGCCCTGGACCGGCTCGCCGGCCTGGCCGGCGCCGACCCGGCGCAGCTCGGCCGGCTGCAGCGGACCCGCGAGCTCCTCGGCCAGCGGCGGCGGGTGTTCGCGGACCTGCTGGCCAGCGCCCATCCCGGCAAGGGCCCACCCACCCGCCTCGACCTGGTCAAGCGCGGCGGCCAGCTGGGGAACGGCATCATCCAGCAGCTGGACGCCATGCAGGCCGAGCAGCAGCGGCTGCTGGCCGCCCGCCAGGACAGGGCCGGCCGGACCCACCGCCGGATCATCGACGTGATCGCCCTCAGCGGCCTGCTCGGGCTCGGCGGCGGGGTCGGCGCGATGCTGCTGTTCACCTCCGGGGTCACCCGGCGGGTCCGGCGGCTGCAGGACGTCGCCGGGCGGCTGGCGGAGGGGCGGCCGCTGCCCGCGCCACCCGCCGGCGGCGACGAGCTCGGCCAGCTCGGCCGCGACCTCGGCGTGGCCGGCGGGCTGCTGAGCGAGCGGGAGCACGCCCTGCGCGAGGCGCAGGGGCTGCTGGAGCACGTCGTCACCGGCAGCCCGATGGTGATGTTCCGCGGGCTGCTCGGCGGCACCGACAGCCGCTACGTGAGCCCCAACGCCGGGCGGCTGCTCGGCTACCCGCCCGAGCGGATCACCGGGACCGCCGGCTTCTGGGTCGACCACCTCCACCCCGACGACCGCGAGGGCTTCGTCGCCGAGCTGCGGCGGGCGGTCGGGGCGCGGGCCGGCGAGTTCGCCCTGGAGTACCGGTTCCGCCACCAGGACGGCGGCTACCGCTGGCTGTACGGCGTGACCCGGCTCGGCTACGACGAGCGCGGCGAGCTGGTCGACAGCCTGGGCTACGCCCTGGACGTGACCGAGCGGCGGCAGGCCAGCGACGCGCTCCGCGATCGGGAGGCCACCCTGGAGGCGGTGATCAGCGCCTCCCCCGACGTCATCGGCATCCTGGACGGCGACGGCCGGGTCCGCTACCTGAGCCAGGCGCTGCAGCGCCTCACCGGCCACCCGCCCGGCGACCGGCTCGGGCGCAACGCCTTCGCCTCCGACCTCATCCATCCCGACGACCGGGAGGGCTTTGCGGCGGTGCAGCGCCGCGTGCTCGCCGGCCAGGACGGGGGGGCGGTGGTGCGGGTGCGGGTCCGCCACGCCGACGGCCACTGGGTGGTCCTGGAGTCGCATTCCCGCCCGCTGGGCTCCGACGGGGGCCTGCTGCTGGTCTCGCGGGACGTCACCCTGCAGGTCGCCCTGGAGGAGGACCTGCGCCACGCCAAGCTGGCCGCCGAGCAGGCCAACCAGGCCAAGAGCGACTACCTGTCGCGCATGAGCCACGAGCTGCGCACCCCGCTGAACGCGATCCTCGGGTTCGCGCAGCTGCTGGAGATGGACCGGCTCAGCGACAAGCAGCGCCAGAGCCTCGGCCACATCCTGGCGGGCGCGCGCCACCTGCTGGGGCTGATCAACGAGGTGCTGGACATCGCCGCCATCGAGGCCGGCCGGCTGCCGCTGTCGCTGGAGCGGGTCGACGTCGGCGCGGTCGTGGCCGAGACCGTCAGCCTGATCCGGCCGCTGGCCGACGAGCGCGGCGTGCTGCTGGAGCCGCCGGCGCAGCCGTGCGCCGAGCAGGTGCGCGGCGACCGCCAGCGCCTGCTGCAGATCCTGCTGAACCTGCTGTCCAACGCGGTCAAGTACAACCACCAGGGCGGCAGCGTCCAGGTCGCCTGCGGGCCCGCCCAGGGCAGGCGGCTGCGGATCACGGTCACCGACACCGGGCCCGGCATCGCGGCCGAGTCGTGGGAGCAGCTGTTCGTCCCCTTCGAGCGGCTCGCCGGCCAGACCGCGGTCGAGGGCACCGGGCTCGGCCTGCCGCTGTCCCGGCGCCTGGCCGAGGCGATGGGCGGCACCCTGGCGTTGACCAGCGTCCCCGGCCAGGGCAGCAGCTTCTGGGTCGAGCTGCCGCTGGCCGACGCCCACCGCGGTGCGGCCGTGGCGGCGTCCTAGGCCGGGATGGTGAAGCGGAAGATGCTGCCGCCCTCGGGGTTGGGCTCCACCCAGATGCGGCCGCCGTGGTCCTCCACCAGCCGCTGGGAGATGCCCAGGCCGGTGCCGTTGCCGTCGAAGTCGTGGCGGTGGTGCAGGCGCACGAACAGGCCGAAGATGCGCTCGCGCTGCTCGGCGGAGATGCCGATGCCGCGGTCGGCGACCGCGAAGCACCACTGCCCGTCGCCCTCCTCCGCCCACACGCGCACCTGCGGCGCCTGCCCGTCGTGGAACTTCAGGGCGTTGTCCAGCAGGTGGTGGAAGATCTGCGCGAGGTGGACCGGGTCGCCGGACACGGTCGGCAGCCGCTCCACGGTCACGACCCCGCCGGCGCGGGCGATCGGGGCGGCCAGCTGGCCCAGGACCTGCTCGACGACCGCCTGGCAGTCGACCTGCACGTCGGCGTGGCGGACGGCGGCCGCCTCGGCGAAGCTGAGCAGGTCCCCGAGCAGGTCGTAGGCGCGGTTGCCGCCCTGGACGATGTAGTCGAGGTACTGCCCGGCCTCGCCGTCGAGGATGTCGCGGTAGCGGCGCGCCAGCAGCTGCAGGTAGATCGTGACCGTCCGCACCGGTTCGACCAGGTCGTGGGCTGCGGCGTGGGCGATCTGGGCGAGGTCGGCCCGGGCGCGCTCCAGCTCGGCGGTGCGCTCGCCGACGGCGTGCTCCAGCTGCTGGTTGTGCTGGCGCAGCTGCAGGTGCAGCCGGCGGGTCTCCAGCAGGTTGGCGATGCGCAGCAGCACCTCGACCATGTCGAACGGCTTCAGCAGGAAGTCGGTGGCGCCCTCGGAGAGCGCGCGCTGCTTGCTCTCTGCCGACACCTCGGCGGTGAGCACCAGGATGGGGAGGTAGCTGCCGGCCGGTTGCGCCGCCCGCAGCTGGCCCATGACCTGGAACCCGTCCAGGTGGGGCATGCGCAGGTCCAGCAGCACCAGGTCGGGATCCAGCTCCTGGTAGCGGGCCAGCGCCTGGCGCGGGTCGCTGGTGCAGCTCACGTCGGTGTAGCCGGCGCTGGTGAGGATCTCCTCCAGCAGCTCCAGGTTCACCGGCTCGTCATCCACTACCAGCAGGCGGCTGTCGCTGGCGGGCGGGTCGGTCATCGGGCCACGACCCGGGTGCTGTTCATCGCCATCATCCCTGCTGTTGGGTGTCGGCGGTTGCGCCCGGTGGCTTGAGCTCAGCGGTGGCGGCGGTTCCAGGCGGCGAGCGCGTCCGGCAGCTCGGTGAGGGCGTCGACGCGCAGGTGCGCCCGGCGGGCGTCGGTTCGGCCGGCCAGCAGGTGCCCCCAGGGGCCGCGCCGCAGGAACACCGCCAGCATGCCGGCCGCCCGCGCCGCCCGCACGTCGTTGTCGACCCGGTCGCCGACGTAGGCGACCTGGGCGGCGGGCCGCCCGGCCGCCGCCGCCACCCGCGCGAAGAACCCCGGGTCGGGCTTTTCCACGCCCCAGCCGGCCGAGGTCGCCAGCACGTCGACCGGTAGGTCGAGGGCCTCCAGGTCGCCCTGGGCCCTGGCCGGCTGGTTGCCGGCCACCCCGACCAGGAGCCCCTGCGCCCGCAGGGCCAGCAGGCACGGCCGGACGTCGGGGTACAGGTCGGCCTCGCCGAACCCCTCCGGCCGGCCGGCCGCCGCCCGCACGGCCCGCTCGGCCTCCAGGTCGAAGCCAGGGCGGAAGTGCTCGAACACGCGCGACTGGTGCTCGCCGCGGGCGATCACCCCGCCGAGCACCGCCGCGAAGGTCAGCCTCGGCACCCTCAGCCAATCGGCCCAGGCCCCGTAGATGCCCGTCTCGTCGACCAGCGTCTCGCCGATGTCGAGGAACACCGCCCGCACCGGCCCCGGCTCGGGCGGGCTCACGACACCTTGATGGTCAGCTTCTCGATCCAGACCGACTGGGTGGGGGTGTCGCCCTGGGCGCCGCCGACCGGGACCTGGGCGATCTTGCCGACCACCGGGCCGCCGGAGACCACCTGGCCGAAGACGGCGTAGTCGGGCGGCAGCGTCTTGGAGTTGTCCTGGGTGGAGATGAAGAACTGGCTGCCGCCCGTGTTCGCCTGGCCGGTGTTGGCCATCGCCACCGAGTACTTGCGGTAGGGGTCCTTCCCCTTCGGCTTCTCGTCCTTGATGGTGTAGCCCGGCCCGCCCTGGCCGTTCCCCTTGGGGTCGCCGCCCTGCACCACCGCGATGCCGGCCGCGCCGCCCGGCACGATCCGGTGGAACCAGGTCGAGTCGTAGAAGCCCTTGCGCGCCAGGAACACGAAGTTGGCGCTGGTGATCGGCGCGTGCCCGGGGTCGAGCTTGACGGTGAAGGAGCCGCAGGAGGTCTGGAAGACCGCCTGGTAGGTCCTTGCCGGGTCGAGCTTGGCGGTGGGGGCCGACTTGAAGGTGGGGTGCTGGTGCCGCTTGGGGACCTTGCCGCCGCAGGCGACCTGCGCGGGCGCGGTGGGCGCGTCGGCGCGGGCGTCGTTGGTCTTGGGCACCGGCTGGGTGGTGGTCGGCGCGACCGTGGTGGTGGAGGCGGACTTGGCCGGCTCCCGGTTCAGCAGGGCCAGCCCGCCGCTGATGCCGGCGACCAGCACCAGCACGCCGAGGCCGCCGTACAGCACCAGGGCGCGGCGGCGCGCCGCCTTGCGCCGCTCGGCGTCGCGGCGGGCTCGGAGCCTGGCCAGCTCCCGCTGGCGGGTGCGCTTGGACATGGCCGGAGTCTACCGAGATGCGACGGTGAGGGTCGCGGCCGTTCCGGTAGCATCCCTGCCATGCTCGTGACCGGGTTCCCCGCCGGGACCTTCCAGACCAACTGCTGGCTCGTGGCCGCCGGGCCCGGCCAGGAGGCGCTGGTCGTCGACCCCGGCCAGGACGCCCTGCCGGGGATCGAGGAGCTGTGCGCCCGCCACCGGCTCAAGCCGGTCGCCGCGCTGCTGACCCACGGCCACCTCGACCACGTCTGGTCGGTGGCGCCGCTGGCGGGCGCCCGCGGCGTGCCCGCCTTCGTCCACCCCGCCGACCGGCACCTGCTCAGCGACCCGCTGGCCGGCCTGGCCCCGGAGACCCGCGGGTTCTTCGCCGGCCTGCGGCTGGCCGAGCCCGACGACGTCCGCGAGCTCGCCGACGGGCAGGTGCTGCGGCTGGCCGGGGTGGAGCTGGTGGTGGACCACACCCCCGGGCACACCGCCGGGCACGTCGCCTTCCGCCTGCCCGAAGGCGGCGGCGCCGCCCCGCCCGGCGGGCTGCCGGGGGTGATCCCCGGCGACGGGCCCTGGCTGCTCGCCGGCGACCTGGTGTTCGCCGGCTCGATCGGCCGCACCGACCTGCCCGGCGGGTCGCTGG
>DASQWY010000465.1:0-17468 GCA_035640005.1 Actinomycetes bacterium | reverse complement strand
AGGTCAACGGAGATCCGACGACGGTTCATCGAGTTCTTCGTCGAGCGCGGGCACCGGCACGTGCCGTCCAGCCCGCTCATCCCGAACGACCCGACCCTGCTGCTCGCCAACGCGGGCATGAACCAGTTCAAGCCTTTCTTCCTGGGCGAGGTCGAGCCGGACTACGTCCGCGCCACCAGCGTGCAGAAGTGCACCCGCACCAGCGACATCGAGAACGTCGGCGACCGCAGCCACTGCACCTTCTTCGAGATGCTCGGCAACTTCTCCTTCGGCGACTACTTCAAGGAAGGGGCGATCGCCTACGCCTACGAGCTGGTGACCGAGCGGTTCGGGCTGGAGCCCGAGCGGCTGTGGGTCACCGTGTACCTCGACGACGACGAGGCGATCGGGTTCTGGCGGCAGGTCGGCGTCCCGGCCGAGCGCATCCAGCGGCTCGGCAGGGAGGACAACTTCTGGTCGATGGGGGTCGCCGGCCCCTGCGGCCCCTGCTCGGAGATCCACTACGACCGCGGCCCCGGCTTCGGCGAAGGGGGCGGCCCGGCCAGCGGCTCCGACCGCTACCTGGAGATCTGGAACCTGGTGTTCATGCAGAACGTCCAGGACGAGAACTTCAACATCATCGGCGACCTGCCCAAGAAGAACATCGACACCGGCATGGGCCTGGAGCGGATCGCGACGGTGCTGCAGGGGGTCGACTCGATGTACGAGACCGACCTGCTCGCGCCGATCCTGCAGCAGACCCAGGAGGTCGCCGGCGTCCCCGCCGGCAAGGACGAGGCCACCGACCGGTCGCTGCGGATCGTCACCGAGCACGCCCGCTGCTCCGCGTTCCTGATCGCCGACGGGGTGCTTCCCTCCAACGAGGGCCGCGGCTACATCCTGCGGCGGCTGCTGCGGCGGGCAGTGCGCCACCTGCGCAAGCTGCGCGTGGAGGACACCGCCCTGCCGACCGTCTGCGGCCGGGTGGTCGACACCCTCGGCGAGGCCTGGCCGGAGCTGGTCGCGCAGCGCTCGCTGGTCGACCAGGTGGTCGCCAGCGAGGAGGAGTCGTTCGCGCGCACCCTGCGGCAGGGGTCGGCGCTGCTGGAGGCGGCCATCGACCGGGCCCGCGCCGGGCAAGGCACGACCCTGCCCGGCGACACCGCCTTCCAGCTGCACGACACCTACGGCTTCCCGTTCGAGCTGACCCTGGAGGCGGCCGAGGAGGCGGGGCTGGAGGTCGACCGCGACCGCTTCGCCGAGCTGATGGAGGAGCAGCGCCGCCGGGCCAAGGAGGCCCGCCGGGAGCTGAACGCCGACCTGCGCCGCATCGAGTCCTACCGGGACCTGATCGGCCGGCACGGCCGCACCGACTTCGTCGGCTACGAGGGCACCAGCGCCGAGGGCCGGGTGCTCGGGCTGCTGGCCGACGGCGAGGAGGTGGAGGCGGCCGGCGCCGGCCGGCGCGTCGAGCTGATCCTGGACCGCACGCCGTTCTACGCCGAGGGCGGCGGCCAGGTCGGCGACCGCGGTACCGTCCGCACCGCCGGCGGCGGCCTGCTGGAGGTGGTGGACACCCAGCACGGCCTGGAGGAGTTCGTCGTCCACGGCGCCCGCGTCACCGGCGGCGAGGTGCGGGTCGGCGAGCAGGTGCTCGCCGAGGTGGACGCGCCCAGGCGGGCAGCGGTGACCCGCAGCCACAGCGCCACCCACGTGCTGCACTGGGCGCTGCGCGACGCGCTCGGCGAGCACGCCAGGCAGCAGGGCTCGCTGGTCGACGCCGGCCGGCTGCGCTTCGACTTCGCCCACTTCGCCGCCGTCCCGCCCGAGCAGCTCGCCCAGGTGGAGGCGGTGGTCAACGCCCAGCTGGTCGCCGACCCGGAGGTGCGGGTGTGGCATACCAGCCAGGCCGAGGCGGAGGCGGCCGGCGCCATCGGCCTGTTCGGCGAGAAGTACGGCCCGGTCGTGCGGGTGGTCGACATCGGCGACTTCTCCCGCGAGCTGTGCGGCGGCACCCACGTCGGCCACGGCAGCCAGGTCGGCCCGGTGATCCTGCTCGGCGAGTCCTCGATCGGGGCGAACCTGCGCCGGGTGGAGGCGCTCACCGGCCTGGAGGCGCTGCGCTACGCCGACCGGGAGCGTCAGCTGCTCGGCGAGGTCGCCGCGCTGCTGCGCAGCCGCCCGGAGGACGCGCCCGAGCAGCTGCGGCGCCGGCTGGCGCAGCTGGCCGACGCGCAGCGGGAGCTGGAGCGGCTGCACGCGGCGGTGCTGGAGCGCCAGGCCGGCGAGCTGGCCGGGCAGGCGCAGGCGGCCGACGGCGGCTGGCTGGTGGTGGCCAGGGTGCCGGACGCCAGCGCCGACGACCTGCGCCGGATCGCCACCGCCGTGCGCGAGCGGCGCGGCGGCCAGCCGGGGGTGGTGGTGCTCGGCTCCGACCCGGACGGCAAGGCGGCGCTGGTCGCCCTGCTCACCGCCGACCTCGCCGGCCGCGGGCTGCTCGCCCGCGACCTGCTGCTGCCGGCCGCCAGGGCGGTCGGGGGCGGGGCGGGCGGCAAGGGCGAGCTGGCCACCGCCGGCGGGCGCGACCCGGCCCGGCTGGCCGACGCCCTCGCCGTGGCGGAGGCGGAGGCGAGGAATCTCTTGGGGGGGACCGGAGTTCCTGGGGGATGACCGGCAGGGTCCTCGGCCTGGACGTCGGCAGCCGGCGGCTGGGCGTCGCCGTCTCCGACCCGACCGGGACGGTGGCCAGCCCGCTGGCCACGCTGGCGCGCCGGACCCCGGGCGAGGACGCCCGCGCGCTCGCCAGCCTGGCCGCCGAGCACGAGGCCCGGGTGGTGGTGGTCGGCCTGCCGGTGACCCTCGCCGGCCGCGAGGGGCCGGCCGCCCGGGCGGTCCGCGCCTACCTGGAGCAGCTCCGCTCCCGGCTCCCCGAGCTGGACTTCCGCCTCGCCGACGAGCGCCTGTCGACGGTCGCCGCCGAACGCGCCCTGGTCGGCGGCGGGGTCCGCCGCCGGGCCCGCCGCGCCGTGGTCGACCAGGTCGCCGCCAGCCTGTTCCTGCAGGCGTGGCTTGACGCCACCCGGGAGCAGCGGTGATGGTCACACGATGAGCAGCCGGAGGGGTTCGGGGAACCCCGAAGGGGTGCCCCGATGAGCAGGGTGGAGCGGCGGCTGCGCAAGCGCCGCCGGCGGCGGGGCGTGCTGGTCATGCTGCTCATGCTCGCCCTGGTCAGCGGGGCCGTGTACGAGGCGGTGCGGCTGGCCGGCAACGCCAAGCCGAAGGTCGAGGCCGGCCGGCCGGTCACCGTCACCATCTCCCCGGGCGAGGGGAGCGTGGAGATCGGCCGCGCCCTGGCGGACGCCGGGGTGGTGGAGAGCGTCGGCCGCTTCCGGGCGGTCGCCGCCGAGCGCGGCCTGGACGCCGCCCTCAAGCCGGGCACCTACCAGCTGACCACCGGCATGGACATCGACGCCGTGCTGGACATCCTGACCAGGGGCCCGAGCCTGGGCACCCCGTTCACCATCCCCGAGGGGTTCACCGTCGCCCAGATCGTCGACCGGATCGCCGCCACCCACCGCTTCACCAAGGCCGCGCTGGTGAAGGCGCTGCGCAGCAAGGAGCTGATCGCCCCCTTCCGCCCCAAGAAGGTCAGCTCGCTGGAGGGGCTGCTGTTCCCCGAGACCTACTACATCAAGAAGGACGCCACCCCCGAGAGCGTGCTGCAGGACATGCTCGACCAGCTCCAGGAGGTCGTCGCCGACTACCCGCTGGACGCCGCGCCCGAGCGGCTGTCGCCCTACCAGGTGCTGATCGTGGCCAGCATGATCGAGCGGGAGGCCAAGCTGCCCGCCGACCGCGCCAAGGTCGCCCGGGTGATCTACAACCGCCTGCACGTGCACAAGCCGCTGCAGATCGACGCCACCATCGAGTACGCGCTGGGCGGCACCAAGGCGCGCCTGTCAGACGCCGACCTGCACAGGGACACCCCCTACAACACCTACCTGCACCTCGGCCTGCCGCCCACGCCGATCGCCTCGCCCGGCGCGGCGTCGATCAAGGCCGCCCTGGCGCCCGCGAACGGCCCCTGGCTGTACTACGTGCTGGTGTCGGCGGACGGGCGGCACCAGTTCACCGCCAGCTTCGCCGAGTTCCAGAAGCTGAAGGCCCAGGCCAAGGCCAAGGGACTGCTCTGAGGATGCCGGTCGCCGCGGTGCTCGGCTGGCCGCTGCGCCACACCCTGTCGCCAACCCTCCACCAGGCCGCCTACCGGGCGGCCGGCCTGCGGGGCTGGAGCTACCAGGCCCGGCCGACCCGGCCCGAGCGGCTCGCCGCCGCCCTGGCCGAGGTGCGGGCCGGCGCGCTGGCCGGGGTCAACCTCACCACCCCGCACAAGCAGGCGGCGGTGCCCCTGGTCGACCGGCTGCTGCCGCCGGCCGACCGCCTCGGCGCGGTCAACACCGTGGTCGCCCGGGACGGCGGGCTGCTCGGCGCCAACACCGACGTGCCCGGCGCGCGCTGGGCGCTCGGCCGCCAGCTCGGCCTGGACGGGCCCGCCTGGGCCGGGGACGGCCCGGCGGTGCTGCTCGGCAGCGGCGGGGCGGCGCTGGCGGTGGCGCACGCCTGGGCCGGCCTGGCCGCCGACCGCGCCGCCCGCGGCCTGGCGACCGCGCCGCTCACCGTCGCCGGACGCGACCCGGCCAGGGCCGCGCTGGTCGCCGCCCACGCCGGCGACGGCGCCCGCGGGCTCGCCTGGGCGGCCGCGGCCGCGCTGGTCGCCGAGGCCACGGTGGTGGTGCAGGCCACCACCCTGACCGCCAGGGGCGAGGCCGTCCCCGGGCAGGAGCGCCTGGCCGCCGGGGTGCGGCTGCTCGACTGCAACTACGGCCCGGCCGGCCAGAGCCTGGTGGCCGCGGCCCGGGCGGCCGGCGCCGCCGCGGCCGCCGACGGCCTCGGCATGCTGTGCGTGCAGGCCGCGGAGGCGGCCGCGATGATCGCCGGCATCCGCCCCGACCTGGCCGCGATGGCCGCCGCCGTCGGCCTGACCCTGCCGGGCGGGTAGGCGACGCGCCGCGAGCTGGCCCAGCGGGACGGGACCTGCTGGCGGTGCCGGTGTCGGCCGGCGGTTCAAGCCGGACCCTCCTCCGGCCGAGCCTTGCTTCTAGGAACTCACGAGGGGGCGCGGATGCGCGTGGAGGGAGTGCAGGAGGCGGCCCGGCCGCCGGACGTCGAGCCGGGGCTGCGCGGGCAGGCGCCCGGGACCAGGGTCGCCATCGCCGAGCTGCTCAAGCGGGTGCTCGACGAGGGCGCCTCCGACCTGCACCTGACCGCCGAGGCCCGGCCGGCCCTGCGGGTCCACGGCCGCCTCCAGCAGCTGGACGACCTCCCGGTGCTGGCACCCGACGAGGTCCGCGCGATGGTCTACTCGATCCTCACCCAACGCCAGCGGGATCGGCTCGAGGCCGAGCTGGAGCTGGACTGCGCGCACACCCTGTCCGGACAGGCCCGCTTCCGGCTCAACGTCTACTTCCAGCGGGACTCGGTCGGGGCCGCCTTCCGGCTGATCCCCGAGGAGATCAAGCCGCTGGAGGCCCTCGGCATCCCGCCCCAGGTCGGCAACCTTGCCCGTCTGGCCCGCGGTTTCGTGCTGGTAACCGGACCGACCGGCTCGGGGAAGTCGACCACGCTGGCGTCCCTGGTCGACCAGGCGAACCGGGAGCGCACCGACCACATCATGACCGTCGAGGACCCGATCGAGTTCCTCCACTCCCACAAGCGCTGCATCGTCAACCAGCGCGAGGTGGGGGAGGACACCAGGTCGTTCGCCAGCGCGCTCAAGCACGTCCTCCGCCAGGACCCCGACATCATCCTGGTCGGCGAGCTGCGCGACCTGGAGACGATCTCGATCGCGCTGACCGCGGCCGAGACCGGCCACCTGGTGTTCGCCACCCTCCACACCCAGGACGCCCCCCAGACCGTCGACCGCATGATCGACGTGTTCCCGACCAACCAGCAGCAGCAGGTGCGGGTGCAGCTCGCCGGCGCGCTCCAGGGGGTCCTCTGCCAGCAGCTGCTGCCGACCGCCGACGGCGGCGGCCGGGTGGTGGCGGTCGAGGTCATGACCGCCACCCCGGCCATCCGCAACCTGATCCGGGACGGCAAGACGCACCAGATCTACTCGGCGATGCAGGCGGGCGCGAGGCATGGCATGCAGACCATGGACCAGTCCCTGGCCGACCTGGTCCGGCGCGGCCGGATCGCCTACAACCAGGGCGTCGAGCGCTGCCACCACGTCGAGGACTTCAACCGCCTGTGCGGGGGACCTGGGTAGCCGGCGATGGCCCAGACCACCTACGCCTACCGGGTCCGCGACCCGCAGGGCCGCATGCTCGCCGGCGTGCTGGAGGCCGACAGCGAGGACGCCGTCGTCGCCCGCCTGCGCCAGCTCGGCTACGCGCCGGTCTCGATCGAGGCCGAGAAGGGCGCCGGGCTCAAGGCCGAGATCCGGCTGCCCGGCATGGGCCGGATCAAGCTCAAGGACCTGGCGGTGTTCTCGCGGCAGTTCGCCACCATGATCAACTCGGGCCTGTCGCTGCTGCGCGCCCTGACGATCCTCGGCGAGCAGGCGGGCAACCGGCGCCTCGGCGAGGTGGTCAACAACGTCCGCGCCGAGGTCGAGCAGGGCACCTCACTGTCCGCGGCCATGGCCAAGCATCCCAAGGTGTTCAACCGCCTGTACGTCGCCATGGTGCGGGCCGGCGAGGTCGGTGGCTTCCTGGACCAGGTGCTGGTCAAGGTCGCCGACACCATCGAAAAGGAGGTCGCCCTGCGCGGCAAGATCCGGTCGGCCATGACCTACCCGGTGGTGGTGTTCGTCATGGTGCTCGGGATCGTGTCGGCGATGCTGATCTTCATCGTGCCGACCTTCAAGAACCTGTACGCCCAGCTGCAGGGCACCCTGCCGCTGCCGACCCGGATCCTGATCGGGATCAGCGACGCCATCCGCCATTGGTTCCCGCTGGTGGTGCTCGCCCTGGTCGTGCTGGTGGCCGCGTTCCGACGCTGGAAGGCCACGCCGGCAGGTCGCTACCGCGTCGACCAGTTCAAGCTGAAGGTGAAGGTGTTCGGGCCGCTGGTCCAGAAGAGCGCGCTGTCGCGTTTCGCCCGCACCCTCGCCACGCTCATCCGCTCGGGCGTGCCGATCCTGCAGGCGCTCGAGATCGTCGGCGAGACCGTCAACAACGAGGTGATCTCGCGGGCCATCAAGGACGTGCAAGGGGCGGTCCGCGAGGGCGAGAGCCTGGCCGTCCCGCTGGCGCGCCACCCGAGCTTCCCGCCCATGGTCGTGCAGATGATGGCGGTGGGGGAGGAGACCGGCGCCCTGGAGACCATGCTGAGCAAGGTCGGCGACTTCTACGACCAGGAGGTCGAGGCGGCCGTCGCGTCGCTCACCAGCCTGATCGAGCCGCTGCTGATCGCCGTCATGGGCGGCGCCGTCGGCAGCATGGTGGTCGCGCTCTACCTTCCCCTGTTCAACATCATCAATTTGATCAAGTGATTCGCCCGCCAGGGCGCCGCTTCCGTGGAGCTCGGCGAAATGGGCTCAAGGGCGACTTCCGCTGGCCGATCTATCTGGGTGCAGGCCCCGACATGCCGGTCTGCACCGAGACGAGAAAGGGGAACCGCCCATGCTGCAGCCCCTGCGGCACCGGCTCGAGGGCCAGCGTGACGACGGCTTCACGCTGATCGAGCTGATGGTCGTGGTGCTGATCATCGCGATCCTGATCGCCATCGCGATCCCGACCTTCCTCGGGGCGCGCACCCGCGCCCAGGACCGAGCCGCCCAGTCCAGCCTGCGCAACGCCCTGACGGCGGCCAAGACCATCTACACCGACAGCCAGGACTACACCGCCATCACCCAGGCCAAGCTCGCCGCGACCGAGCCGAGCCTGAGCTTCGCGGCGGACAGCACCGCCGTGTCGACCGGTCAGAACAACGTGGCGTGGAAACCCACCAACGCGACGACCTTCTTCGGAGGCGTGCTGTCCGCCAGTGGGACGTGCTTCTACATCAAGGACAGCGTCGCCGCCGGTTCCAGTGGCACGACCTACAGCAAGACGGCCACCGCCGCCGACTGCACCGGCGACAAGGCGGCCCTGGCCACCTACTCGGCGACACCAGCAGCCGGCTGGTAGTGACGACGGCGCTCGGAGGGCGGCCCGCGCGGGCCGCCCTCCGCGGCGCGTTGGGGGTGGGGACGGGCGGCTGCCCGCGGTGGCGTCAGCCGGTAGGCTCCCGCCCATGAGCCCCCTCGCCGCCGCGCTGCTGGCCGGGCTGCTCGGCCTGCTCGCCGGCTCGTTCGCCAACGTGGTCATCCACCGGGTGCCGCGCCACGAGTCGGTCGTGCGGCCCGGGTCGCGCTGCCCGGCCTGCGGCCAGCCGATCGCCTGGCACGACAACGTGCCGGTGCTCGGCTGGCTGCTGCTTCGCGGCCGCTGCCGGCGCTGCCGGGCGGCCATCTCGCCGCGCTACCCGGCCGTCGAGCTGGCCACCGCCGGCCTCTGGTTCCTGGTCACCCTGCGCCTGGCCGCCGCCGGGCTCGGCTGGGCGGTCCCCGCCTACCTGGTGCTCGCCTTCGTCTGCGTGGTCCTGGGAGTGGTCGACGCCACCACCCGGCTGCTACCGAACCGCATCACCTACCCGGCCTTCCCGGTCATCGCCCTGCTGCTGCTGCTGGCCAGCCTCGGCATGGGGGACCTGGGGCGCCTCGCGCGGGCGCTGGTCGCGGCCGTCGCCGTCGGCGCCTTCTTCCTGGCGTTGATGCTGATCTCCCCGCGGGGCATGGGCATGGGCGACGTCAAGCTGGCACCCACCCTCGGCCTCGCCCTCGGCTGGCTGTCCTGGTCGGCGGTGGCGGTCGGGCTGTTCAGCGCCTTCCTGCTCGGCGGGCTGGCGGGCCTCGGCGGCATCCTGCTGCTGCGCCTGTCCCGCAAGGCGCTGGTGCCGTTCGGGCCCTGGCTGGTGGCCGGCGCCCTGCTCGGCGTGCTCGCCGGGGCCGAGGTTGCGCGCTGGTATGCCGGCAGCCTGCTCGGAGCCTGAGCCGCCGGGCTCAAGATCGTCCGCGCCGGGGTCGATGACTTCCACGGCCGCGAAAGGCGCGGCGACACCGGACCAAATGGGAGACGCAAGGTGGCGCGCAACGTCGTGGGACTCGACATCGGCACGACCGCCGTGCGCGCGGCCGAGGTGTCGGCCCGCCGCGGCGAGATCGTCCTCAAGCGCCTCGGCCAGGTCGCCCTGCCGGCCGGCGTGGTGGTCGACGGCGAGGTGACCGAACCGGAGGCGGCCGCAGGCGCCATCCGGGCGCTGTGGCGGCGGGTGCGGATCGGCTCGAAACGGGTGGTGCTCGGCGTCGCCAACCAGCGGGTGGTCGTCCGCCTGGTCGACCTGCCCTGGATGCAGCCGGCCGAGCTGCAACGCTCGCTCGCCTACCAGGCCCAGGAGTACCTGCCGATCCCGGTCGACGAGGCCGAGCTCGACTACAACGTCCTTGCCGAGCACGGCGGCGACGAGCACGACGGCAACGCCGGCCAGCGGCTGCTCCGCGTGCTGGTGGTCGCCGGCCACAAGGAGATGCTCGCCGGCCACCTGCGCGCGGTCGCCCTCGCCGGCCTGCAGCCGGTCGGGATCGACCTCAACGCGTTCGCGCTGGTGCGCTCGCTGGCGCCGGTGGCCGCCGTCGCCGAGGAGGGGGCCGAGGCGTTGATCGACGTCGGCGCCAGGGTGACCAACGTGGTCGTTCACCAGAACAGCGTTCCGCGCTTCGTCCGCATCCTGCTGATGGGCGGCCAGGACGTCACCGAGGGCGTGAGCCGCCTCCTCGGCGTCGACCAGGAGACCGCCGAGCAGGCCAAGCTCGCCGCCTCGGCCGGCGGCGGCGATCCGGCCACCGGCAAGGTCGTCGAGCGGCAGCTTGCCGCCTTCGTCGAGGAGGTCCGCGGCTCGCTCGACTTCTACCGGGCGCAGGCCGGCGCGGTGCCGCTGGAGCGGGTGACCGTCTCGGGCGGCGGCTCGCTGCTCGGACCGCTCGCCGAGCAGCTCAACGCCGCCCTGCAGGTGCCGGTCGAGCGGGGACGGGCGCTCGCGTCGCTGCGCCCCGGCCGCCTGCGCCTGCAGGCCGAGCAGCTCGCCGAGCTGGAGCCGGTGGCCGCCGTCCCGGTCGGCCTCGCCCTCGGGGCGGTGTCCTAGGTGGCTGCTCCTCGGGCGGAGGGGTGCTGATGGCCCAGGGCAGCGCGTGGCCCGCCATCCGGCCGAACCCGCCGAGGGTCGACCTGCTCCCCCGCGAGGTCCACGAGGGCAGGATGCTCCGGCGTCAGCGGGCCGGCCTCGGCGCCGCCCTGCTGGTGCTGCTGGCCCTGCTCGGGCTGTTGTACGTGCTCGGGACCAACCAGCTGCGCGCGGCCAGGCGAGACGCCGACCGCGCGGAGGCGGTCGCCGCCGGCCTGCGCGCCCAGAAGGTGGCGCTGCAGCCCTACGCCGATCTGCAGACCCAGGTGGACGCGGCCAGCCAGCTGCGCACCAGGGTCTACGCCAAGGAGGTCCGGGTCTCCCAGGTGATGCGGGACGTCGCCGCGATCGTTCCCGACACCGTCTGGCTCACCCAGATGAACGTCGCCTTCAGCGGCGTCACCGGCACCGCCGCCGGCGGGACGGCCACCCCGCCCGCGACCACCGGTACGTCGGGCGGGTCGGCGACCATGGCCACCCCGGGCAGCCCCGGGGCC
This sequence comes from Actinomycetes bacterium, assembly GCA_035640005.1. Taxonomy (GTDB): domain Bacteria; phylum Actinomycetota; class CALGFH01; order CALGFH01; family CALGFH01; genus DASQWY01. The sequence goes on along the minus strand of DASQWY010000465.1, from coordinate 6,708 downwards.
GGCTCGCCGGTCGCCACCATCACCTTCACGGGCTCGGCCCTTGGCCTCGTCGAGGTCGGCCAGTTCATGCGGGCGCTCGCCGCCGGGCCCACCAAGGGCGGCCAGCGGGTCTACACCAACCCGTACTTCACCTCGTCGCAGAAGACCAGCGGGACGACCACGGTGACCTTCTCCGCCACGGTGGACCTGAGCTCGGCCGCCTACTCGAGCCGCTTCCAGCGGTCCGGGTGACCGGCCGGTTCGAGCTCGACCTCGGGCCCGCAAGCGGCGCTCAAGACGACCATGGCGGGCGTCGATCACTGTCACGGCCGCCCATCGCCGCCTGGAGGATCCATGACCCGTCGTCAAGAGCTGCTCGTGTTCGGCGCCGTCGCCGTGGTGGCCGTCGTGGCCGGGTTGCTGCTCCTGGTCCGCCCCAAGCAGCAGGCCGTCGCCGAGGCCAGGGCCGACCAGCGCGGCGCCGTCGCCGAGAGCCAGTCGCTCCGGGACCAGATCACGGCACTGGAGGCGCTCAAGGCGAAACAGGACGTGCTGCGGCGGGAGGTCCGCCAGGCCCGCGGCGAGTTCCCGGCGACGCCCGCCCTGCCCGCCCTGCTCGACGCCCTCAAGGACAGCGCCGACCAGGCCGGCGTGGACCTCACCTCGGTCGCGCCGGCCCCGCCGAAGCCCTCGACCACCGCGCCGGGCCTGGCCGAGATCAGCGTGAGCGTGAACGTCACCGGCGGCTACTTCGAGGTCCAGGACTACCTGTCCCGGCTCGAGGACCTCGTCAAGGGGACCGACCCTGACCGGGTCCCCCCGCGCTCGCTGCTGGTCCGGGCGGTGAACCTGTCGAGCGGTGGCGCCAGCTCGGGCACCGGCGGGTCGACCGCGACGGCGCCGGCCAGCGGCTCGGCCTCCCCCAGCGAGCTCCAGGCCAGCATCACGCTGGTCACCTTCCAGCTTCCCCGGGCCGCCTCCGCCGGCGGCCCGGCCGGCACGCAGGCGGGGTGAACGCATGGCCATCCAACCGCAGGTGACCGCGCCACGCTCCCGCCGGCGCCTGCTCGTGCTCGCCGCGACCGGGGTGGCGGTGGTCGCCCTCGCCCTGCTGGGACTGCGGTCCCTGCTGCTGGGCGGGGTGGAGGAGGCGGCCCCGACGGTCACCAACCGTGCCGTCGGCGTCCCGCCGACCACCACCAGCCCGAGCCTGATCGCGCCGAACTCCAGCACCGGGGGGCCGTCGGGCGGCGCCGCCGGCACGCTCAAGGACCCGTTCCAGCCGCTGGTCGCCGGCGGCGCGAGCACCTCGGTCCCCGGTGCCAGCAGCGCCGGGGCGACCACGACGACGATCGGTCCGAGCCAGTCGACCGTGCCGGGCGCCGGCGGCAGCGCCAGCCTCTCCGGTTCCGGGCCGGCCGCCGGCCGGAAGGTCACCCTGCTCGACGTGTTCGGCAGGGGCGAGGCCGCCCGCGGGTAGGAGCGCCGCGGTCGCTCCTGGCCGGCTGGCGGAAGTGCTCAAGCCGGCCGGTTGGCCGCCGATTATCTCGGCATGGACGGGTACGGGCGGAACCGGCCCGGTGCGGTGCGGCACGGCGAGGGTTCGGGCCGCCGTCCGGCCACCCGCGGTGACGGCTTCACCTTGCTGGAGATGATGGTCGCGCTGGCGATCGGCACGATCGTGCTGGTGGCCCTGGCGGCCGCACTGGGCGCCGCCCTGCGGGTCGCCGGCCTGCAGAAGACCCGCGCCCAGGCCAACGAGGTCGCCACCGAGGCGATCGAGGACCTCCAGCGGCTGGACTACGACCACCTCGGGGTCTGCGCGCCGGCGTCCGGGGCGCCCTCGGGGCTGACCGCCCCGGCCTTCCTGGCGAACTGCTCGAGCCCGGCCTACGGGGAGCCCTGCACCCCGGTCGTCGGGCCGGTCCCCGACACCTCCTACACCTGCACCCGCCTGGGAACCGCCTTCCAGGTCCGCCGCTACGTCGCCTGGAGCGACAGCGCCCACACCGAGAAGCGGCTGGCCGTGCTGGTGGACTGGACCGACCAGGCCGGCGCGCACCAGGTCCAGCAGCAGAGCTCGCTGCGCAGCCCCGACCAGGGCAGCGTCATCGGGCTGGCGCCGCCGTCGTTCACCAGCACATCGGTGCTGGTCGGCCCGGACCCGAACCCGCCGGCGGCGAGCACCAGCAACCCGGTCAAGCTCGTCGGGGGCGTGGTCCAGTCGCAGGTCACCTTCAACGCCACCGGCAGCGGGCTGCCCGACGGCGTGTTCGTCAGGTTCAGCAGCCTCCAGGACGGCGCGCCGGTGCCGTCCACCCTGCCACTCACCGAGGGCGCCACCCCGGGGACCTGGACCGCGAAGCTGCCCGTCGGGAGCAGCCAGTTCACGTTCGGGTCGGGCACGCAGTACATCACCTTCGTGGCGGTCCGCAGCGGGGACGGCAAGGTCAACAGCCAGCCGAGCGCGCAGATCGTCACGTTCGTCGCCTGCCAGGCTGGCGGGGTGAGCTGCTCGGCCAGCCCCAACCCGCCCAGCTTGAGCGGGGTGGGCGTCACCCCGACCGCCGCCCACACCGATTCGGCCGGGCTGCTCTGCGGCAACCTCACCGTCAGCGCCACCACCAGCAACCTCACCCCGTCGGACTCGGTGACGGTGAGCTTCCAGACCCAGGCCGGCCCCGCCACCGTCGCGCTGTCGTCGACCAACGGCAGCGCCTGGTCGGGGGTGGTGCCGGTGTCGGCGGGCTACCGCTTCCCGGCAGGGAGCCAGTCACTGTACGTCACCGCCGCGCAGGCCTACGCCCCCACGGCCAGCCCGGCCGAGGACGGCTCGACCGCGGCGGTGGCGTCCCCGGCGGTCACGTTCGGGGGCAGCCGCCCATGAGCCGTCCCTGCCGCGGCGAGCACGGCGTGACGCTCGTGGAGCTGCTGGTGACCATGGCCATCATGATGCTGGTCGGCGGGATCCTGCTCGGCTTCCTGGAGCAGACGACCTCGCTGGTGCAACGGGCCGGCAACGACGTCCAGGCCGAGAACGACGCCCGGCTCGCCCTGCGCACCATGACCGAGGACATCAGGGCCGCCGCGTCCGGCAGCATCGGCTTCTCCGGCCCGGTGGCCTCGGCCTGCCCGGCCACACCCGCTCCGGGCACCTGCCTCAGCTTCACCATCACCCGCGCCACCACGGCCAACCCCAACTGCAAGACGACCGTCACCTACGGGCTCCTGGCCAGCTCGGTGCAGCAGACCCGGACCGACGCCAGCTGCGCCAGCAACTCGAGCGTCAGCCGGGCGCTGATCGACAACGTCGCCAACGGGGCGACGCCGCTGTTCGCCTACTACGACCAAGACGGCAACGTGCTGAGCAGCGGCCAGGCCGCCGCCCACGCGATCGAGGTGGACCTGCTCGTCACCTACCAGGGCGGCCAGGCCCCGCTCACCTTCAGCAGCACCGTCGCCCTGCGAAACGCCCGATAGGAGCCACATGCGCCACCCGGCAGCCACCGACGAGCAGGGCAGCGTGGCCCTGGCCATGCTCGTGATCCTCGTCGCCACCGCCCTGGTGATGGCGCTGCTGGTCGTCAGCGAGGCCGGCCTGCGCGGCAGCAGGCGGGCCGGCGACTCGGCCAACGCCCTGCAGCTCGCCGACGCCGGCATCAACGACGCCGCCAAGGCGATCACCGCCAACGCCACCACCTTCACCCGGGGGCCGGTCAGCCTCGGCTCGGCCGGTTCCTACAGCTACACCGCCACCAAGGACGGCGCCGTCTGGCACCTCGACAGCACCGGGACCGACCCGACCGGCGTCCAGCGGCACGTGATGGCCGACGCCGTCGACCAGCCCGTCTACGGCAACGCCTTCTTCGCGCTCACCGGCGCGGACCTCAAGGGCACCGCCGACAGCTACACCGGGACGACCGACACGTGCAGCACCGACCCGCTGACGGGATATGGCTCGGGGGTGATCGGCAGCAACGGAACGATCAGCTTCAGCTCGCTCAAGAACTGCCACGGCCAGTACGCCGCCGACGGCTGCAAGTTCTACGGCCAGACCTCCATCCCGAGCGGCACCGGCTGCCCGCCTCCTCCCGCCGCCTCCACCACCACGCAGAAGTTCTTCCCCCCGCCGGTCACCGTCCCCACCGGCCTGACCAACGAGGGCGCGTTCACCTGCCCGGCCAACGGGACCATCCCGTCCGGCACGCACCTGTACAGCAGCATCACCCTGAACGACGGCTGCCGGGTGGCGAGCAGCGGCGCCGCGGCGACGCTCTACACCATCGGTGACGTCGCCGTCGGCACCGTCTCCGGTAGCTGCAAGAGCGTCATCAACGCTCCGCCCTCGACGGTGAACTGCACCAACTTCCCGGCCACCTTCTACCAGAGCGGCTGGCCGGCCAAGCTGCAGATCAACGTCGCCGGCAGCGGCATCGTCTCCTTCGCCAACCACGCCATCTTCTGGGGGGTCATCGACGCCCCCAACAGCCTGGTCAGCGCCGCCGGCGGCGGCACGCCCCAGGTCGACGTGTTCGGCTCGGTGCTCGCCAGCAGCGCCCTGAGCGCCGCCCAGTTCGCCTTCCACTTCGACAAGTCGCTGCTGCAGCAGTTCAGCACCGGCCAGTACCAGGTCACCAACTGGCGAGAGGAGCCGGTGCCCTAGGGCGGCGTGCCGCCGCCCGGCCGGCGGTCTAGCATCCGCCCATGCTGCGCTACCTGACGGCGGGTGAGTCCCACGGCCAGGCGCTGGTGGTCGTGCTCGAGGGCCTGCCGGCCGGCGTGCCGCTGACCACCGCCGAGGTGGCCGCGGAGCTGGCCAGGCGCCGGCTCGGCTACGGCCGCGGCAAGCGCATGCGCTTCGAGCAGGACCGTTGCGAGGTGCTCGGCGGCCTGCGCCATGGCCGCACCCTGGGCTCGCCGCTGGCCGTGCGCATCGACAACAGCGAGTGGCCCAAGTGGACCGAGGTGATGGCCCCGGACCCGCCCGCCGCCCCGGCGGCGGCCGCCAGCGGCCGCGGCGCGCCGCTCACCCGGCCCCGGCCCGGGCACGCCGACCTGACGGGCATGCAGAAGTACGGCTTCGGCGAGGCCCGCCCGGTGCTGGAGCGGGCCAGCGCGCGGGAGACGGCCGCGCGGGTGGCGGCCGGCGCGGCCGCCCGCGCCCTGCTCGCCCAGGTCGGGGTGGCGGTGCTCAGCCACGTGGTGCGGCTGGGCCCGGCCGCCACCCGCACGCGCGCCCTGCCCCGGCCCGGCGACCTGGACGACATCGACGCCTCGCCGGTCCGCTGCCTCGACGGCGACGCCGAGGGCCGCATGGTCGCCGCGGTCGACGCCGCCAGGGCGGCCGGCGACACCCTCGGCGGCGTCTTCGAGGTGGTCGCGCACGGCCTGCCGCCCGGCCTGGGCTCCTACGTCCACTGGGACCGCAAGCTGGACGCCCGCCTGGCCGCGGCGGTCATGAGCATCCAGGCGATCAAGGGGGTCGAGGTCGGCGACGGCTTCGCGGTCGCGGCCCGCCCCGGGTCAAGGGCCCACGACGCGATCGTGCCCGGCCGGGCCCGGGCACGGCCGGCGCGGCGGACCGGCCGCGCCGGCGGCATCGAGGGCGGCATGTCCACCGGCGAGCCGCTGCGGCTGCGGGCGGCGATGAAGCCGCTGTCGACCCTGGTCCGGGCGCTGGACACCGTCGACGTCGCCACCGGCGAGGCGGCCAAGGCGGTGGTGCAGCGCTCCGACGTCACCGCCGTGCCGGCCGCGGCGGTGGTCGGCGAGGCGGCCGTCGCCCTGGTCCTGGCCGACGCGCTGCTGGAGAAGACCGGTGGCGACTCGCTCGCCGAGGTCCGCCGCAACCTCGACGCCTACCTGGCCACTTTGGGTCCGAGCGACTGAAGCGCATCGGACGACCTTGCCGCTGTCGTCCCACACCACCCTGCTCGGGTGTCCTTGGCTCACGCCACGACGGCGTGGGCGTCGGTTCCCCCTTCACCGGGGCCGGTTGCGCCATCGCCACCGCGACGGCCAGCGCCTTCCCCTCCAGGGGCGTTGGTCACCCGGCCGCCCGCTTGGCGGTCTGGGACCCGGGCGTGGAACCGCTCGGCCCAGGCGGCGAGGTTGGCGGCGGCGTTGCGGTCCCGGTCCGTCACCAGGCCACAGCGGTCGCAGCGAAAGACCCCGCTCGGCCAACCGCAACCTCTCCTTGAGCAGGCCGCAGCGCGAGCAGGTCCTGGTGGAGGGGAACCAGCGGTCGCAGACCACCAGCTCGGCGCCGAACCAGGCCGCCTTGTAGGTAAGTTGCCGGGCCAGTTGCGTCCAGCCGGCATCGCCGATGGCACGGGCCAGCCGCCGGTTGCCCATCAGGTTGGCGACCGCGAGGTCTTCCAGGCACAGCCGGTCGTGGGTCGTGGCGAGCTGGCTGGAGACCTCGTGCAGGAAGCTTCTTCTGGAGTTGGCGATGCGGTCGTGCTGCCGGGACAGCCGCCGGACCGCCTTGGCCCGGTGGCGCGAACCGGGCTGGGCGCGGGAGGCGGCCCGCGATCGCCGCCGCAGGCCCACCAGGTCGCGCTGCAGCGGCTTGGGGGCCCGGAAGCGGCCGACCTCGGTCCCGTCGGCGGTGGCGGCGACCGCGAAGGCGGCGAGCCCGCGGTCCACCCCGACGAACCCGCCATGGTCATCGGACGGGCGTGGCGGGTGGTGACGCTTGGGGTGAAAGCCGGGGGCGTGGACGGTGAG
>DASQWY010000464.1:0-6988 GCA_035640005.1 Actinomycetes bacterium | reverse complement strand
GAAGTCCAGCTCACGCGACTGCCCGGTGACCCGCCCCTCCGACAGGTGCCGCACCAGCGCGGCGACCGCCTCGGCCGGCAGCGGCCCGCGGAAGAACTCCGACTTGCTGAGCGGGTGGCCCCCCGGCCGCTCCTCGCCGGGGCCGTGCTCGGCCAGGTGGCGCTTGGTCTCCCGGTAGGAGGCGTGCTTGTAGACGCTCGCCGCCGGGTCCGCGCCCACCAGGGCGACCAGCCGCGCCAGCAGCCCGCTGGCGTCGGTCTCGGTGCCGAGCATGGCGCCGAACACGTTGACCGCCGGCGGCCGCTCGGCCTGCGCCGTGGCGGTCAGCAGCAGGCTCGCGGCCAGCTCGTCGGGCGCCGCCGGCGCCCACGCCTGCCAGGCGTCCACGACCGCGGCCGCCCGCGTGTGCGGCCAGGTCAGCTGGAAGCTGGTGGCGGCCGGCGCCGGCACGGTCGCCAGGTCCAGCGAGGTGACCACGCCGAACCGGCCACCGCCGGCGCCGCGCAGCGCCCACCACAGCTCCGGGTCGTGGCCCTGGTCGCAGTCCACGACCCGGCCGTCGGCCAGCACCACCCGGGCCGCCCGCAGCTGGTCGCAGGTCAGCCCGTGGCTGCGGCCGAGGATCCCCAGCCCGCCGCCGAGCGCCAGCCCGGCGATCCCGACCGTGGGGCCGCAGCCGCCCGCCACCGTCAGCCCGTGCCCGTCCAGCGCGTCGTACAGCTCGCCCAGCCGCGCGCCGGCGCCGACCGTCGCCACCCCGCCCGCCACCGCGACCGAGCGCAGCGGCGTGACGTCGATGACGACCCCGGTGGTGGAGGAGCGCCCGGCGAAGCAGTGCCCGCCGCTGCGGGCGGCCAGGTGCAGCCCGGACCGGCGCGCCAGCCGGATCGTCTCGGCGACGTCGGCGGCGGCGGCGCAGCGCACCACCGCCGCCGGGCGCACCTGGTCGTAGAGGGCGATCGCCGGCGCCCGCGCCCGCTCGTAGCCGGGCGCGCCCGGCGGCAGCACCTCGCCCGCGATCGTGCCCGCCAGGGCGTCCCAGTCCGGATCCGAGCGTGCCACGGCACCGCCTCCTCGCGATCGGCCCATCGCCAGTGTGTCCCATGGGTGCCACATACCCTGCTTGCCGGGCAACCGTGGTGGCGGTCACCAGCCGGGCAGCAGGGGGGCGTAGTTGGACCGGAAGATCCGCCGCGCGAACGCCCGCAGGACCAGGTTGCGCACGGCCGGCGGCAGGTCGCGGGTGCGGTCGCGGCGGTGGGTCTGGGCGCGGACCCAGCCGGTGCGTGGGCTGCGCCGGGCGGCGAAGGCGGCCAGCGCCTCGGGCACGCTGGCGGCCTGGCGCAGCGACGCGGCCAGCACCAGCGCGTCCTCGAACGCCAGCGAGGCGCCCTCGGCCATGTTGGGCGACATGCCGTGGGCGGCGTCGCCGACCAGCGCCACCGCGCCGCGGCCCCAGCGCTCCTCGGCGACCTGTTCGATCGGCGCGACGTGGACCCGGGCGGGGTCGTCGACCTGGCGCAGCAGCTCCGGGACCGGGGCGGCGAAGCCGGCGAACCGCTCGCGCAACCGCGCGACCGGGTCGCCGTCGGGCGCGGCGCCGGCCGCGGTGACGTCGGCGTAGCAGTAGAGCTGCCCGCCGCCGACCGGGACGGTCAGGAACGACGCGCCGCGGCCCAGCCGCGCCGTCCAGGCGGTGGCCTCCGGCGAGCCGGCGGTCAGGAAACGCCAGCTGTGCTGGCCGACCGGGACCGGCGGCCGGGCGTCGACGGCCAGCCGCCTGACCGTGGAGCGCAGCCCGTCGGCGCCCACCACCAGGTCGAACTCGCCGGCGCCGCCGTCGTCGAAGCGGACCCGGACCGGCCCGTCCGGCCGCTCCAGCGTGGCCACCGCGCGGCCGAGCCGCACCGGCACCCCTTCCAGCAGGACCTGGTGCAGGTCGGCCCTTGGCAACGCCAGGCAGGGGCCGACCTCGCCCCACAGCTCGGCCACGTCGACCTCGGCCAGCAGCCGGCCGCGGTAGTCGAGCAGCCGCTGGCTGCGGATGCGGGCCGCGCGGGCGGCGACCGCCTCCTGCAGGCCGAGGGCGCGCAGGGCGCGCACGCCGTTGGCGGGCAGGTACATGCCGGTGCCGGCCGCCTGGAAGCGGGCCTCCCGTTCGGCCACCTCGGGGGCGAACCCGGCCTGCCGCAACGCCCTGGCGAGCGCCAGCCCGGCGATCCCCGCCCCGGCGACCAGGATGCGAGCGTCGTCCATGCCGCGATTCTCCCCGGGCGGCGGCGCGGCGGGAAGCGGGTTGGTCGCGGCGCGCCTGAGCCGCCGGCGGACGGTCAGCGCCAGTCGACCAGCAGGCGGCCGTCCGCCTCGCGGACCTGGGTGCCGAGCGCGGCGCAGGCGTCGCGGAAGCGGCGGCGCATCCAGGCGGCGTCCTCGCCGGCGGCCAGGCCGGTGCGGCAGAAGTCGAGCTTGAGCGGCAGCGCCTGCAGCCGCACCGGGCCGCGCCGGTCGAGGGTCATCAGGAACAGCAGGCCGAGGTCGTTGCGCAGGCGCGCATCGACCGCGTAGTCGTCCAGGAAGTCGCCGAGGTCGTACAGGATCCGGCCGCGCACCCCGTGGGGCACGTGCGCGGAATGGCCGGCGACCAGGGTCGCGCCGGCCTCGACGAGCGCGTCGGCGGCGCGGCGGACGTGGGGGACCGGCGCGGCGGTCAGGTTCGGCCCCCAGTGGGGGGTGACCAGGACCGCGTCGGCGGCGGCGGCGGCCTCCCGCACGGTCCGCAGCAGCCAGCCGGGCACCTCCCGGTACAGGTCGGCGAAGGCGACCCCAGGCCGGCCGGGCGCGGCGGCGAACTCGGCGGGGTGGTCGGTGACGCCGACGACCGCGACCCGCAGCCCCCCGGCCGGCAGCACCGCCGGCCGCCTGGCCCGCCCGGGGTCGGCGCCGGCGCCGACGGCGGCGATGCCGGCGGCGGCCAGCAGCTCCAGGGTGTCCTGCAGCGCCTCGGGCCCGTAGTCGAGCGCGTGGTTGTTGGCCACGGTGACGCAGCCGACGCCGAGCAGCCGCAGCAGCTCGACCGCGACCGGCGGGGCGCGGAAGAAGAACGGCTTGCCCGGCATGGGGAAGCGGCTGCCGCGCGCGGACACGCAGCATTCCAGGTTGAGCACCACCAGGTCGGCCTCGCGGGCGGCGGCGACCACCTCCGGCGCCAGCAGCGCCGCCGGCGGCCCGGCCGCCAGCGCCCTGGCCACGCCGCGGCCGAGCATGGTGTCGCCGGCCAGGGCCACGGTCGCGCTGGGTTCCACCGGGCCGCACCTCAGCCGGCCGGGCGCAGCACGGTGAGCGCGTGGGCGACCAGCGCGGCCACATCGGCCTGGCTGAGCCGCTGCCCGCCGCCGCGGAGCACCCGGCGCAGCCGCCCGGCGGGCAGGATGCGCACGTCGGCGGCGGTGATGCCGGCGAAGGACACCCGCGCGCCGTGGACGCACAGCAGCGGGCGGACCCGCACGCCCAGGGCGCGACCGGTCGCGGCCGCCCGCAGCCGCAGCGCCCGCAGCGGGCCGTCCAGCGGCTCCCCGTCGTGCCAGACGCGCCCGTCCGGGGTCTGGGTGATGCGGCCGCCGCAGCGCTTGGAGGCGACCAGCAACACCCCGGCGGGGCCGATCAGCAGGTGGCCGCCGCCGGCCTCGCCGCCGGGGACCGCCAGGTCGTGGAAGCAGGCGTAGCCGTCGCGGTGCAGCCGCCGCAGCATGCGGGCGGTGGCGTGCTCGCCGCGGGCGCCATCGCGCCAGGCCAGCGCGCCTGCCGAGGGGCGGAAGTGCAGCCGCCAGCCGACCACGGCCCCGGCGGTCAGGCCGACCAGCAGCAGCTGGCGGTGCAGGCCGGCCGCCTGCGCGACCACGGCGGCGAGCATGCCGGCGCCGACCGCGGCCGCGGCCCGCCAGGGGACCGAGCGCGCCCAGGCGGCCAGCTCCCCCTCCCGCTGCCGCCGGTACCTGGCCAGGGTGGAGCGGCCGGGGCTGCCGTAGCCGGCGCGCGGAGCCAGGTCGGGTCCGGCGAGGCCCGGCGACGCCCAGGCGGGCGCGTCCGGCTCGTCCGCGGCCGCGAGGTCGGGCCCTGCGGGGTCGTACGGACTGGGGTGGTTCATCGCGGCGGGCTCCCTTCCCGCAGGCTCGGAGGGTAGCATCCGACCTTCCAGCCATGAAGAACCAGGTCCAGCTGATCGTCTATGCCGACCGGCTCGGGGGCTCCCTCGCCGGCCTGCGCGACGTCCTGGACGGGCCGCTCGCCGGGCTGTTCGGCGGGGTCCACGTGTTGCCGTTCTACCGGCCGTTCGACGGCGCGGACGCCGGCTTCGACCCGGCCGACCACGCCGAGGTCGACCCGCGCCTCGGCACCTGGGAGGACGTGCGCCGGCTGGGCGAGTCGCTGGAGACGGTGGTCGACCTGATCGTCAACCACGTGTCGGTGGACGCCCCGCAGTTCCGCGACGTGGTCGAGCACGGCGCCGACTCCCGCTGGGCGGGCATCTTCCTGACCTTCGGGCGCGTGTTCCCCGACGGCGCGTCCGAGGACGGCCTGCTGCGCATCTACCGGCCGCGGCCGGGCCTGCCGTTCACGCCGATGATCTTCCGCGGGCTCGGCCGCCGCCTGGTGTGGACGACCTTCACCAACCGGCAGGTCGACCTGGACGTCCGCCACCCGGAGACGCGCCGCTACCTGTCGGGGCTGCTGGAGCTGCTGGCCGGGCAGGGCGTGGCGATGGTCCGGCTGGACGCCGTCGGCTACGCGGTCAAGACCGCCGGGACCAGCTGCTTCATGACGCCTGAGACGCTGGCGTTCGTCGCCGAGCTGGCCGGGCAGGCGCGCAAGCTCGGCTTGGAGGTGCTCGCCGAGCTGCACTCCCACTACCGGCGGCAGATCGAGATCGCCAGCCACGTCGACTGGGTGTACGACTTCGCGCTGCCGCCGCTGATCCTGCACGCCCTGTTCACCGGCGACGTCCAGGGCCTGCGCGAGTGGCTCGACCTGCGGCCGCGCAACGCGGTCACCGTGCTGGACACCCACGACGGCATCGGCGTCATCGACATCGACCGCGACCAGACCGACCGGCGCCTGGGCGGGCTGCTGGAACCCGACCAGATCGACGCGCTGGTGCGGCGGATCCACCAGAACAGCGGCGAGACCAGCCGCGTCGCCACCGGGCAGACCGCCTCCAACGCCGACGTGTACCAGGTCAACTGCACCTTCTACGACGCGCTGGGCCGCGACGACCGGCGCTACCTGCTGGCCCGGCTGCTGCAGCTGTTCACCCCGGGCATCCCGCAGGTCTACTACGTCGGCCTGCTCGCCGGCGGCAACGACCTGGAGCTGCAGGCCAGCACCGGCGTCGGCCGCGAGATCAACCGCCACCGCTACGGCGACGCCGAGCTGGCCGAGGCGCTGGAGCGGCCGGTGGTCCGCGCGCTCGCCCGGCTGATCCGCTTCCGCAACGCCCACCCCGCCTTCCAGGGGGAGTTCTCCTGCCACGGCGCGGACGGGACGCTGACGATGCGCTGGCGCGACGGGCAGGAGGAGGCGGTGCTGACCGCCGACCTGGCCGCCGGCGCCTACCGGGTCGCCTTCACCGCCGAGGGGGGAAGCCGGTCGGTGACCGACGTGGCGGACCTGCCGTTCTGAGCGCCGCCGGCCGGTCGCGGGCGACGTCGAGGACCAGGTCGAGGGCGGCGGCGATGGCCAGGCCGATGGCGGCGCCGCCGACGACGTCCAGCGGGTTGTGCGCGCCCAGGTACACCCGCGCGACCGCGTTGAGGGTCGCCAGCACGAAGGCGACGACCGCCCAGCGGCGCGGCAGCACCAGCAGCAGCAGCCCGGCGATGGCGAAGGTGATGATCGCGTGGCCGGAGACGAAGCTGAGCCCGCCGGGGTGGACGCCGTCGCGCAGGATCGCGTCCGGCACCGTGGTCCCGGGCCGCTCCCGCTGCACCAGCTGCTTGGGCACCCGCTCGGCCAGCAGCTTGAGCGGCACCACCAGCGCCAGCGCCGCCGCCAGCCGCCAGCGCCGCAGCACCAGCGCCACGGCGGCGACCAGCAGCGGGATGCCGAGCACTCCCAGGAACTGGGCGAACAGCATCGGCAGGTACAGCCAGCCGGGCAGCCCGTTGACCGCGTGGAACACCGCCCGCTCGGCGGCGCCGACCTTGCCGTCGGCGACCACCAGGGTGCAGGCGGCCAGCACCGCCAGGCTGCCCAGCAGCAGGATCAGGTCACGGCGCAGGCGTCGCACGGTGCGCCAACCGTAACCCGCCGCGCGGCGCCCGCCAATGGCCAATGCCTGACCCGGCGGGCTCAGGCGTCGCGGCGGACCAGCAGCGCGCAGCCGGCGGCCAGCAGCACCGCGGCGTAAGCGCAGACGATGCCGAGCCCGGCCCACGGCGACAGCATGTAGCCGGGCACGGGCTTGACCGCGGTCAGCGAGTTGGCGGCGATCAGCTCGGGCAGGAACCTGCCCGCCGAGGTCCGCGCCAGGCCGACCAGCGGCAGCACGAACACCCCGCCGACCAGCGTGCTGATCGCGCCGGCGCCGTGCCGGAGGACGGCGCCCAGGCCGAGGCCGATCAGCCCCATCAGGCCCAGGTAGGCGCCGCTCAGCGCCACCGCGCGCAGCACCGCGGGCTGGCCGAGCGCCGGCTGCGGGATGGTGGCGGGCAGCGCCGCCACGCCGGCCAGGAAGGCGACGAACGCGGCCAGCTCCCCGGCGGCCAGCGCCAGCGCGCCGAACACCGCCGCCTTGGCGGCCAGCACCAGCGGCCGGTTGGGGATCGCGGCCAGGGTCGCCCGGATCGTCCCCGAGGAGTACTCGCCGGTGATCGCCAGCACCCCCAGCACGCCCGCCAGCAGCAGGCCCAGGGAGATGCCGGCGAGCGCGTTGTTGGTCAGGTCGGCGGCCGCGTCCTTGGTGTTGACGCCCACGGCGGCGGCGATGGCGACC
>DASQWY010000463.1:0-18765 GCA_035640005.1 Actinomycetes bacterium | reverse complement strand
CGACATCCGCATCGCCCAGAGCCTGGTCGACTACCTGGCCCGGCGCCTGGCCATCGACTACCTGGACGTCGAGACCCGCCAGGCGCTCGGCGTCAAGACCACGGCCGAGCGGATCGCCGAGGTGAACGGCACCGAGCCGCCCGCCCCGGCCGCGGCAGCCGAGGCCGCCCCGGCGGCCGGGTCCGAGCCGGCCGAGGCGCCGGCGGCCGAGGTCCCGGCGGCACCGGCGGCACCGGCGGCACCCAGGGTGGCTCCGGGGCTGGCGTTCACGCCGGGCACCGCCGCGCTCGACGCCCCCTACTGCTCGACCTGCGGGGTGCGCATGCGCCCGGCCGGCTCCTGCTTCGTCTGCGAGTCCTGCGGCACCACCAGCGGCTGCAGCTGATCCCAGGTGGAGGGGGACTCGGCCGGCTGCCGGGTTCCCTTCCCCCTCCGTCAGCGGTCGAAGCGCCAGCGCGTCGCGCCGTACGGCTCCGCGGTGGCGACCCCGAGGACGGTGTGGAAGGTGAAGCGGTACAGGTGCCACGGCGGCGGCCCGGCGCTCGGGGCGCTGAACGGCGCGGTGAAGGCGTCGCCCTCCACCTCCGCCGGCCAGCCAAGCTCGCGGTACAGGCCGGCCGCCCGCTCCAGCGTCGGCCGGTCGGTGACCCTGGTCGCCTCGCCCTCCAGGACCAGGTCGATGTCCGCCAGCCCGACGGAGAACGTGCAGGCCGGGTTGGAGGCCAGGTTGCGGGTCTTGCGGGTCCCTGGTCCGCTGGTGAAGTAGAGGTCGCCGTCGATCCAGACGGCGCCGACGCTGGCGGCGTGGGGGCGGCCGTCCGGTCGGGAGGTTCCAAGGAAGTACGGGGTGCCAGGCGCCGCCGGGGTGGCCACGAGGAGCTCGTGCGCCCTGCTCCAGGGCAGCGGCGGGGATCCGTAGCGGTCGAGGTTGGTCACCTCGACGGGCTCTCGGTCGCTCATCTCCTACCTCCGGTCTCTCCGGCGGGGTCCGCGCCGGGCTGTTGGCCTCTGGAGGGTAGACGAGTTCCGAGCGGCCGACTCATCGGCCGCTACAACTGGTCCGCTGCGGCTTCTCGGCCGGCCGGGAACGACCGACCGGTCCGTGTGGCGGCGCGCCCTGTCGCTGGTCGGGTGGACGCTACGGCCCGAGGAGGTGGCCCGCGATGGTCACGGTCGAGCAGGTCCGGCGGGTGGCGTCCTCGCTGCCGCGCAGCGAGGAGCACCTGATCCGCGACCAGGTGAAGTTCCGGGTGGGCAGGCTGGTGTTCCTGGCGATCTCGCCGGACGAGACCTCGATGGGGTTCGCGTTCCCCAAGCAGGAGCGGGCGGCGCTGGTGGCCAGCGAGCCGGGGAAGTTCCACATGCCGGCCCGCTCGGACGAGCGCTACCACTGGGTGCGGGTGTGGCTGGACGCGATCGACGAGCAGGAGATGCGCGAGCTGGTGGTGGAGGCGTGGCGCATGGTCGTGCCCAAGCGGGTCGCCGCCGCCTACGAGGCCTGAGCCGGCCGCGGCTCAGAGCGCCGGCGGCAGGCCGAACGCCGGGAGCAGGCCGGCGCCGAAGGTGGTGATCTCGGCGATCAGGCCGCCCTCGACCCGCAGCACGTCGAGCTTGAACGCCCGGAACCCGTCCTCGCCCGGCGCCCGCAGGTAGCTGGCGGCGGCCGGCTGGCGGTTGGCGCTGGTGGGCAGCAGCCGCCACTCGCCGGGCTCGCCGAGCCCCCGCTCCAGCAGCGGCGCGAGCGCCGCCAGCCCGTCGTAGCGCCACGGGTAGGGCGGCATGGTGACGCGGATGTCCTCGCGGGCGAGCGCGGCGGCGGCCGCGGCGTCGGCGCGCTCGTGGGCGTCGATGAAGCGCGCCAGCAGCGCGCGCTCCTCCTCGCTCGGGGCCGCGCCCGACCACTCCGACGGGCGCCCCGGCAGGCGCTCCCGGAGGGTCGCGCGCGCCCGCTGCAGCGCGCTGTTGGCCGCGGCCACGCTGCTGTCGAGCAGCGCCGCGGTCTCGTTCGCCGACCAGCCGAGCACGTCGCGCAGCAGCAGGACGGCCCGCTGCCGCGGCGGCAGCAGCTGGATGACCGCGAGGAAGGTCAGCTCGATCGTCTCCCTGGCGACCACCACGGCGTGCGGCTCGTCCTCGCTCGGCGCGACCTGGTCCAGCAGCCGGTCCGGGTACGGCTGCAGCCACGGCACCTCCGCGAAGGAGCCCAGCGACCGCAGCTGCCGCCGGTTGCGCCTGATCGCGTCGAGGCAGGCGTTGGTGGCGATGCGGTACAGCCACGCGCGGAACCAGGAGCCGTCGCCCTGGAAGCTGTCGCGCCGGCGCCAGGCGCGCAGGAAGGTCTCCTGCACCAGGTCCTCGGCCTCGTCGAAGGAGCCGAGCATCCGGTAGCAGTGCACGTGCAGCTCGCGGCGGTGGCGCTCCACCAGGGTGGCGAACGCCGCCTGGTCGCCCGCCTTGGCGGCGGCGACGAGCGCGTCCTGCCCGGCGTCGCCGGGCGCGGCCCGCATGGTCCTGGAGGGCGTGGGCACGCCGACGATCGTAGACGATCGTACCGGCCGGCTACGACTCGCGGGTCATGCGACTGTGGACGCGCCAGCGCCCGAACCAGAAGTCGAAGTCGTGGCGGCCGTCGTTCAGGCGCCGCCTCCTTGCGGCCGGCGGGCGAGCAGGGCGTGGACGCTGGCGGGCAGGGGAAGCTGCTGCCACGGCCCCGGGGCGGCCTGCGGCTCGCCGAAGCCGGTGACCACCGGCACCACGCCCGCCCAGGTCTCCACGCCGGCGTCGGCGGCGTCGTCGGGGGGGCCGCTGCGGACCTTGGCGGTCGCCTCCTCGATCGGCATCGCCAGGACCGTCGTGGCCGCCAGCTCGGCGCGGCTGGGCCGGCGGACCTCGTCCCAGCGGCCGGGGACGAGCTTGTCGGTGAACGCCTGGAAGGCGGCGAGCCGCTCGCGTTCCCCCTCCACGACCCGGAAGCGGCCGAGCAGCATCGCCGAGCGGTAGTTCGCCGAGTGCTCGAACACCGACCGGGCCAGCACCAGCCCGTCGATGGCGGTCACGGTCACGCAGGCGGGAGCGCCGGCGCCGAGCGCGCGCAGCGCGCGGCTGGCGGTCGACCCGTGGACCAGCAGCCGGTCGCCGACGCGGGCGTGCAGCATCGGCACGCAGAACGGCTGCCCGTCGTGGACGAAGGCGACGTGCGCGACCAGCTGGGCGTCCAGCACGGCGTCGACGGTGGCGCGGTCGTAGCGGGCGCGGCGCGGCTGCCGCCGGACCCGGGTCCGGCCGCTGGGAGGGGTGGCAAGTGGCTTCATGCTACCGAGTCTCGTCGACAACTGGACTTGTGAGAAGATCCAGCTGGGTGAGAATCACTGAGGCCAGATGAGCTCGACTGGCTGCGGCTCGACCGCCGCCCGCGGGAGACGCTGCGCGCCGCCCTGGAGCGGGCCCTGCGGGAGGCGATCCTGGACGGGGCGCTGCGGCCCGGGGTGCGGCTGCCGTCGTCGCGGGCGCTGGCGGCCGGGCTCGGCGTCTCGCGCGGCGTCGCCACCGAGGCGTACGGCCAGCTGGAGGCGCAGGGGTTCCTGGTCGGCAGGACCAGGGCGGCGCCGGCCGTCGCCGGGGTCGCCCGGCCGCGGCCGGCCGGGCCGCCCGAGCCGGCCCCGGAGCCGCCACGCCACGACCTCACCCCGACCACGCCGGACGTGACGCTGTTCCCGACCCGCCGCTGGACCGCCACCCTGCTGGAGGTCGCGCGGACGGCGCCGGCGGCCGCCCTCGACTACGGCGACCCCCGCGGCGAGCGCGAGCTGCGGTCGGTGCTCGCCGACCACCTCGGCCGCACCCGCGGGGTGGTCGCCGACCCGGCGCGGATCGTGGTGGTGCAGGGCGCCGCGCAAGGGGTCGACCTGCTCGCGCGCGTGCTGGCGGCGCGCGGCGCCCGCCGGGTCGCCGTCGAGGACCCGTCCCTGGACAGCCAGCCGCTGCGGTTGCGCGCGCACGGCCTGCGGGTGACCGGGCAGCCCACCGACGCCGACGGGCTGGTGGTCGACGGGCTGCGCGCCGACGCGGTGCTGGTCACGCCCGCGCACCAGTTCCCCACCGGCGCGGTGCTCAGCGGCCCCCGGCGGCGCGCGCTGCTCGACTGGGCCGGCCGGCGGGGCGCGCTGCTGGTGGAGGACGACTACGACGCGGAGTTCCGCTACGACCGGCAGCCGGTGCGCGCCCTGCAGGGCCTCGACCCGGAACGGGTCGCCTACCTCGGCACCGCCTCCAAGACGCTGGCGCCGGCGCTGCGGCTCGGCTGGCTGGTGGTCCCCGCCGAGCTCGCCGACGAGGCGGTGCGGGTCAAGCACCTGCTCGACGTGTGCTCCCCGCCGGTCGACCAGCTCGCGCTGGCACGGTTCGTCGCCGGCGGCGACTACGACCGGCACGTCCGCCGCGCCCGCGCCAGCTACCACCGCCGCCGCGACCGGCTGCTCGCCGCGCTGCACGCCGCCCTGCCCGGCCTGCCCGTTGAGGGGGTCGCCGCCGGCGTGCACGTGCTGCTGCGCCTGGACGCCGGGCTCGACGACCGGGCCGTCGCCGCCGAGGCGGAACGCGACGGGGTGCGCGTGGAGCCGCTGTCCACCTACCGGCTGGCCCCGTCGGAGCGGGGCGGCCTGGTGATCGGCTACGGGCGGGTCCGCGGGGCCGCGCTCCACGACGCGGTCGCGGCGCTGGCGCGGGCGATCGAGCGTGCCGGCGCGGCCGCCCGGGCCGTACGATAGCGGCGCCTTGGACCCGGACACCGGCCCGCTGTCAGCCGCCGAGCTGGCCGAGCTGGCGGGCGTTACGCCGGCCGAGGTCGAGCGGCTGGCCGGCCTCGGCATCCTGATCGCCAGGGAGGGCGCCGGCCCGTTCCGCGCCAGCGACGCGCGCAAGGTCCGCCTGGCCATGGCGTGCGAGGACGCCGGGCTGCCGCTGGAGGGGATCGGCACGGCGATCCGCGCGGGCCTGCTGTCGTTCGCGTTCCTGGAGGCCGCCCCGTTCCGGCGCTGGGCGGTCCGCTCGGCGCGGACCTACCGGCAGGTCAGCCAGGAGACGGGGGTGCCATTGGAGGTGCTGGCCGCGGCCCTGGAGTCGATGGGGTTCGCCCGGGCGGCGCCCGACGAGCCGATGCGGGAGGACGAGCTGGAGATCGTGCCGCTGCTGCGGCTGGTCCGCTCCACCGGCATCCTGGACCTGCCCTGGACGACCCGGGTCGGGCGGGCCTGGGCGGAGGCCATGCGCCTGGTCGCCAGGGTCGAGAACGACGCCTACCACGCGCGCTTCGAGCTGCCCGCGATGGCGTCCGGCGCGCCGGAGCGCGACACCCTGCAGCGGGCCGCCGAGCTGGCCACCGACTTCCCGCCGCTGGCGGACCGCGCGCTGCTGGGCATGTACCGACGGCAGCAGGAGCTGGCGTGGACCGAGCACCTGGTCGAGCACATCGAGGCCGGGCTGGAGCGGGCCGGCGTGGCCGGCATGCCCCAGCGGGTGCCGGCGATGTGCTTCCTGGACCTGGTCGGCTACACCCGGCTGACCGAGCAGCGCGGCGACCGGGCCGCCGCCGAGCTGGCCGGCGCGCTGGCGGTGCTGGTGGACCGGGCCGCCCGCGACCACGGTGGCCAGCCGGTCAAGTGGCTGGGCGACGGGGTGATGGTCCACTTCCGCGACCCGGCGGGCGCGGTGGTGGCGGCGCTGGAGCTGGTGGAGCGGCTGCCTCCGGCGGGGTTGCCGCCGGCCCACGTGGGGATGGCGGCGGGGCCGGTGGTGGCGCAGGGAGGGGACTTCTTCGGGCGGACGGTGAACCTGGCGGCGCGGATCGCGGCGCGGGCGGGGGCGGGGCAGGTGCTGGTCAGCCGGCGGGTGGCCGAGCTGGCCGCAGCCGAAGGGGTCGCCTTCGTGGGAGCGGGGCCGCCGCTGCGGCTGGACGGCATCGACCGGCCGGTCCGCGTGCTGGAGGCCCGCCGGGCATGAGCCCGGGCTGGAGCGGGACCGTCCGCGAGCTGGACCCCGTCGGCGACCGGGAAACGCTCGGCCGGCTGTGGCGGGCGGCGCTGGCGCCGACCTGGCCGCTGCTGCCCGCCGGAGTGGAGCTGCTGACCGGCGGGCTGGTCGCCGAGGAGGGCGGCCGCCCGGTCGGGGCCGTGGCCGTCGACCCCGCCGGCAGCGTCCAGCTGCTGCTGGTCGACCCTGCGCGCGGGCGGCGGGGCGTGGGCACGGCGCTGCTGGATGCGGCCATGGAGCGGCTGGCCGCCGCGGGCGCCGGCACGGTGCGCCTCGGCAGCGGCGGGGCCGACTACGTCTGGCCGGGCGTCCCCGACGACCTGCCCGCCGCGGTGCGCTTCTTCGCCGCACGCGGCTGGCGCTACGACCACGCGGTGCTCGACCTGGTCGCCGACCTCGCCGGCTGGCGGGCACCCGAGGGCGTCCACGAGCGCGTGGCCCGGGAGGGGATCACCCTCGGGGTGGCCGGCGGGGGGGAGCTCGCCGAGGTGCTCGCCTTCGAGGCCGGGCACTTCCCGGAATGGTCGCGCGCCTTCGAGCGCCGCGACGCGTCGGTGCTGCTGGCCCGCGACCAGGCCGGGCCGCTGGTGGGCACGCTGCTGTTCCGCGGCCCCGACCCGCGCCTGCTGCTGGCGCCGATGCTCGGCCCGGCGATGGGCACGATCGGCTGCGTGGGCGTCGCCGGGCACGCGCGCGGGCGGGGGGTCGGCAGCGCCATGGTGGCGCGGGCCTCCGAGCTGCTCGGCGACGCGGGAACGCGCGCGTGCCACATCGGCTGGACGGTCCGCGAGCGCTTCTACGCGCACGTCGGCTACGCGCCGTGGCGCCGCTACCTGATGGCCTCCCGGAGGGCCGGCTGAGGCTCCCCGAGGCCTCCACGCAGGGTTCACAGCTTCTTCACACCACCCGGGCAGCATCGGTGGCGAAGGACGCAACCCGTCGACCAAGGAGGACACGAGATGCGACGGGCAATTGGTATCGGGGTGGTGCTGCTGGCGATCCTGGCGGTGGTCGGGATCGGCGTCGGCGCCTACAACGCCGGGCACACCGACGGGCTCGCCGAGGGGCTGCGGCACAGCGGCGAGACCGTGCAGGTGGTCCGTGAGGTCGGGCCCGGGTTCCACCCGGGGTACGGCTACGGCTTCTTCCCCTTCGGGCTGATCCTGTTCCCGCTGCTGGTGATCGGGATCGTGCTGCTGCTGCGCGGAGCCTTCTGGCGTGGCCGCTGGGGCGGCCCGCAGCGGTTCCAGGAGCGGTTCCAGGACTGGCACCGCGACCAGCACGAGCGGACCGAGGAGCAGGCGCGCGCCGGGGGCGACCCGGGCGCCGTCTGAGCCGCCGGGCGGGCGGCGGGGCGGAGGCTTGCCTCCGCCCCGCCCTGTCGTCAGGCTCAGCGCCGGGAGGCGGACGGTGAAGAAGATCCTGGTGGTCGAGGACGAGACGAGGATCGCGCAGCTGGTGCGCGACTACCTGGAGCACGCCGGCTTCGAGGCGATCGTCGCCGGCGACGGCGAGGCCGCGCTGGCGGACGCGCGCCGCGCCAGGCCCGACCTGGTGGTGCTGGACCTCGGCCTGCCCGGGCGGGACGGGCTGGACGTCGCCCGCAGCCTGCGGCGCACCTCCAGCGTGCCGATCGTGATGCTGACCGCCCGCGGCGACGAGACCGACCGGATCGTCGGCCTGGAGCTCGGCGCCGACGACTACGTGGTCAAGCCGTTCAGCCCGCGCGAGCTGGTCGCGCGCGTGCGCGCGGTGCTGCGCCGCACCGAGACCGCCGGCGCCGGCGTGCCCGAGGTGCTGCGGGTGGCGGACGTGGAGGTGGACGTCGCCCGCATGCGCGTGCGGGTCGCCGGCCGGCCGGTGGAGCTGACCGCCACCGAGTTCCAGCTGCTGGTGGCGCTGATGCGCGAGCCGGGCCGGGTGTTCACCCGCGGCCAGCTGCTCGACGCGGTCCACGGCGTCGCCTTCGAGTCCTACGAGCGGGCGGTGGACGCGCACGTCAAGAACATCCGCAGGAAGCTCGAGCCGACCCCGGGCCGGCCGCGCTACCTGCTGACCGTCCACGGCGTCGGCTACCGGTTCGCCGATGCCTGAGCCCGGGCGCGGGTTCGGTCCACGGCGGCGGCCTCCCTGGTGGCCGGAGGGCGAGCCGTTCCCGCCGCCCTGGTCGGGCGGCTGGGGCCGCCGGCGCTTCCCCCGGCGGGTGGGCCTGCTGTTCGCGCTGCTGTTCTTCGCGGCCTTCGCCGTCAGCGCGGCGGTGGTCAGGTGGGTCGCGGGCGGCCCGTGGACCGGCGGCCGCGGCGCGCACGGGCCGCCGCTGCCGCTGGTCGCCCTGGGGCTGCTGCTGGTCGCCTTCCTGGCCGGGCGCGCGGTGCGGCGCATGGCGGCGCCGATCGGCGAGGTGATGGAGGCCGCCGACCGGGTGGCGGCCGGCGACTACCGGGCGCGGGTGCAGGCGCGCGGCCCCGGCGAGGTGGGCCGCCTGGCCCGCTCGTTCAACCAGATGGCGCAACGGCTGGAGGCCAACGAGGCGCAGCGCCGCAGCCTGCTGGCGGACGTCGCGCACGAGCTGCGCACGCCGCTGTCGGTGATCCGCGGCAACCTCGAGGGGGTGCTCGACGGGCTGTACCCGGCCGACCAGGCGCACCTGGGCCCGGTGCTGGAGGAGACGGCGGTGATGGCCCGGCTGCTGGACGACCTGCAGACCCTGTCGACCGCCGAGGCGGGCGTGCTGCGGCTGCACCGTGAGCGCGTCGCCCCGGCGTCGCTGGCCACCGACGCGGTCACCGCGTTCCGCGCTCGCGCGGAGGAGGCCGGGGTCACGCTGCGCTGGCACGCCGCCGGCGGAGTCCCCGACCTCGACGTGGATCCGCTGCGGATCGGGCAGGTGCTGGCCAACCTGCTGTCCAACGCCGTGCGCCACACGCCGCCGGGCGGGTCGGTGACGCTGTCGGTGGAACCGGCGGCGGCAGCGGGGGCGGTCGCGGGGGCGGTCGCGTTCGCGGTCGCCGACACCGGCCCCGGCATCGACGCGCGCGAGCTGCCGCACGTGTTCGACCGGTTCGTGAAGTCGGTCGACTCCGGCGGCGCCGGCCTCGGCCTGGCGATCGCCAAGAGCCTGGTGGAGGCGCACGGCGGCAGCATCGGCGCCGAGAGCGCGCCGGGGCGCGGCACCACCATGCGCTTCCTGCTGCCGGCGGGCGGCCGCCCGGCGGCGCGCTCCTGACCATCCACAGCACCGAGGCAAGGGGATTGCCCCGGACAGGGTGTCCGTTGCACGATGCTCGGTGACGAACCGGGCACCCTATCCCAAGCCTGACGACGGACGAACGGATGTACGAGGAGCTCGACCGGACCGACCAGCGGATCGTCGCCGTCATCCGGACGGCGACGGCGGCCGGCGCCGCGCCCTCCAACCGGGAGATCGGCGAGGCGGTCGGCCTGCGCTCCCCGTCGTCGGTGTTCAAGCGGCTGGAGTCGCTGGAGGCCAGGGGCATCATCCGCCGCCCGGAGGGCAAGCGTCGGGTGATCGAGCTGATCCGCGAGTCCGCGCCGGTGCCGATCCCGCTGCTGGGGGAGATCCGCGCCGGCGAGCCGATCCTGGCCGAGCAGCGCATCGAGCAGCGCTACCTGCTGCCCCGCGAGTTCGTCGGCGAGGGGGAGCTGTTCATGCTGCGGGTCCGGGGCGACTCCATGGCCGGCGCGGGCATCTCCGACGGCGACCACGTCGTGGTCCGCAGCCAGCCGGACGCCCAGCACGGCGAGATCGTCGCCGCCCAGCTCGACGACGGCCAGGCCGAGGCCACCATCAAGTACCTGGCCTGCAACGACGGCCTGCTGGAGCTGCGCGCCGCCAACCCGAAGTACGGGCCGATCGACGGCCGGCAGGCGACCATCATCGGCAAGGTGGTCACCGTCCTGCGGCGCGTCTGACCGGCGTCAGGCCTCCACCCGCAGCAGCACCACGGTGACGTTGTCGGGGCCGCCGGCGGCGTTGGCGGCGTCGACCAGCGCGCGGCAGGCGCCGTCGCCGTCCGGCGCGGCCGCCAGCAGCGCCGCGATCCGCTCGTCGCCGACCACCTCGGTGAGCCCGTCGGAGCACAGCAGCACCTGGTCGCCGGGCTCCAGCTCCAGCGGCGGCGGCGTGTCGACCTCGATCTCGGGGTCCAGGCCGACCGCGCGGGTCAGGATGCTGCGCTCGGGGTGCACCGCGGCCGCGGCCGGGCTGAGCCGGCCGCGGCGGACCAGCTCGCCGACCACGGTGTGGTCGACGGTGAGCTGCCGCAGCGAGCCGCCGCGCAGCAGGTAGGCGCGGCTGTCACCGACGTGGGCCAGCTGCAGCGCGCGCCCGCCGACCAGCGCCGCCGAGGTCAGGGTGGTGCCCATGCCGAAGCGGTCGGGGTCGGCGACCGCCTGCTCCATGATCGAGCGGCTGGCCCCGCGGGTGGCCTCCGCCAGCGCCGCGGCCGCCGCGGCCGGGTCGGCGAAGTCGCGGCCGTCAAGGGCGGCGATCGGCTCCACCGCGGCCGCCGAGGCGACCTCGCCGGCCTGGTGGCCGCCGAGCCCGTCGGCGACCGCGAACACCGTTCGGCCCTGGTAGTAGCTGTCCTCGTTCCCGGACCGCGCCAGGCCGGTGTCGGTCGCCGCGAACGCGCCGATGCGCATGCTGCCCTCCGTCTGGCCGGCCGCCCCGACGGCGGCGCTATCGTGGTGGGGTCCGAACCTACCAGGGGGATTCCCGAGGAGGTACAGGTGGATACAGCGGTCCAGCCGGACCCGGCCGGCAAGCTGCAGGCCTACGCCCACCCCGAGCGGCTGGTCACCACCGCCTGGCTCGCCGAGCACCTCGACGACCCCGGCGTGGTGGTCGCCGAGTCGGACGAGGACGTGCTGCTCTACGAGACCGGCCACGTCCCCGGCGCGGTCAAGATCGACTGGCACCTGGACCTGAACGACCCGGTGCGGCGCGACTACGTGGACGGCGAGGGCTTCGCCCGGCTGATGTCGTCCAGGGGCGTCGGCCGTGGCACCACGCTGGTGTTCTACGGCGACAACTTCAACTGGTGGGCGGCGTACGCGCTGTGGGTGTCGAGCCTGTTCGGCCACGCCGACGCGCGCCTGCTCGACGGCGGCCGGCAGAAGTGGATCGAGGAGGGCCGCCCGCTGGAGACCGGCACCCCCAGCCGCCCGCCGGCCGACTACCCGGTGGTCGACCGCGACGACAGCCGCATCCGCGCCTTCCGCGACCAGGTGCTGGACCACGTGCGCGGCGGTGGCCGGCTGGTGGACGTCCGCTCGCCCGGCGAGTACTCCGGCGAGCTGCTGGCCATGCCCGACTACCCGCAGGAGGGCGCCCTGCGCGGCGGCCACATCCCCGGCGCCGCCAACGTGCCGTGGAAGCGCGCCGCCAACGAGGACGGCACCTTCAAGACCGCCGAGGAGCTGCGCGCCATCTACGAGGGCGAGCAGGGGCTGCGCGCCGACGACGACGTGGTCGCCTACTGCCGCATCGGCGAGCGCTCCAGCCACACCTGGTTCGTGCTCAGCCAGCTGCTCGGCTTCCCCAGGGTGCGCAACTACGACGGCTCCTGGGTGGAGTGGGGCAACTCGGTGCGGGTGCCGATCGAGCGCTCCAGCGAGCCGGGGCCCGACCCGAGGCTCAAGGCGGTGGGGTGACCGTGCCGCTCCGTCCGGCCCTCGAGGAGATCGTCGAGGAGTTCGCCGAGCTGCCCGCCGAGCTGCGGCTGGAGGCGCTGCTGGACTACTCCCGGCGGGTGCCGCCGCTGCCGGAGCGGCTGGCCGGCCACCGCGAGGCGATGGAGCAGGTGCACGAGTGCCAGACGCCGTTCTTCCTGGCCACCGAGGTCGGCGACGGCGAGGTGGTCACCGTCCACTTCGACGCCCCGCCGGAGGCGCCGACCACCCGCGGCTTCGCCGGCATCCTGTCGGCGGGGCTCAACGGCGCCACCGTCCAGGAGGTGCTCGACACCCCGGACGGGTTCTACACCGCGCTCGGCCTCGGCCAGGTGATCTCGCCGCTGCGGCTGCGCGGCATCGCCGCCATCCTGGCCAGGCTCAAGCGCCAGGTCCGCGCCCAGGCGCAGGCCCGGGCCCAGGCAGGTCCCGCATGAGCAGCACCACCTTGCCGAGCTTGCCGGCGGCGGCGAAGCGCTCGTAGGCGCCGACGGCGTCCGGCAGCGGGAAGGTGGCCGCCACCGGGATGCGCAGCCGGCCCGCCTCCACCAGCGGCAGCACCTGCGCCTCCACCCGGCGGGCCGCGTCCGCCTTCTCCTCCAGCTGCCGGTTGCGCAGCTGCGAGCCGAGCACCCGGCCCCGCCTGGCCATCAGCACGCGCAGGTCCAGCTCGACCCGGGTGCCGGCGCCGACGCCGATCACCATGACCCGCCCGCGGCTGGCGAGCGCGTCGAAGTTCGCCTTGAAGCCGGGGGCGCCGACCAGCTCCAGGACCACGTCGAACGGCCCGGCGCCGGCCACCTCGTGCGGCTCGACCACCCGCTCGGCGCCGAGCTCGGCCAGGGCCGCGTGGTGGTCGCGGTTGCGGGCGCTGGCCACCACCCGCGCGCCCGCGGCGGCGCCGAGCTGCACGGCGGCGGTGCCGACCCCGCCGGCCGCGCCGGTGACCAGCAGCCGGTCGCCCAGGCCGAGCCCGCACTGGGTGAACAGGGCGTCGTGGGCGGTGGTGACCACCTCGGGGAAGCCACCCGCCTGCACCAGGCCGAGCGTGTCCGGCACCGGCATGGCCAGCCGCTCGTGGACCACCGCCAGCTCCGCCTGGCCGCCGCCGCCGACCACCGCCATGACCCGGTCGCCGACCCGGAAGCGGCTGGTGCCGGGGCCGAGCGCGGCGACCTCGCCGGCCAGCTCCAGCCCTGGGATGTCGGCCGGGCTGCCCGGCGGGGCCGGGTAGTAGCCGCGCAGCTGCGCCTGGTCGGCGCCGTTGACCCCGGCGGCGGCGACCCGCACCAGCAGCTCGCCGCGGCCTGGCTCCGGGTCGGGGTGCTCGCGGACGGCCAGCGCGCCGTCGGCGACGGTGACCGCGCGCATCAGGGGTCGGGCGCCGGGTCGTCCGCGTACAGCGCCCGCATCCAGATCGCGTACAGGGTGTCGACCGCGGCGGTCCGGTCGGCGGGGCCGCTGCCGGGCTGGCCGAAGGTGGTGGCCAGGTGCCGCTCGGTCATCCACACCAGGGCGGTGGCGGCCTGGCCGGGGTCGGGCACGCGGGTCCGCCCGGCGGCGACGTCGCGGCGGATGCGGGCGGCGGTGGCGTCCACGAAGCCCTGCACCAGGCCCTGGTAGACGCGCTCCAGCTCGCTGTCGTGGTGGGCGGCCTCGGCGATCGCCAGCAGCAGCCGGCCGTGCTCCTGGTAGACGTCGGCCAGCCGCTCGATCGCCTCCCTGGCCTCGGCGAGCGGCTCGCCGGCGCCCTGCAGCCAGCCCTCGCTCATCGCCCACAGCTCGTCGGCGAGGTCGCGGCTCAGCCGCACCACCAGGTCCCGCCGGTCGGCGAAGTGGCGGTAGAAGGCGGTGCGCGACTGGCTGGTCGCCGCCATCAGGTCGTCGACGGTCAGGTCGCGGAACGGCCGCTCCCGCAGCAGCCGCTCGGCCGCCTCGAGGATCTCCTGCTCGGAGTCCTCGCGGCGCCGGCGGCGGCGGGCCGGCTGCTCCACCGGGACGCTGGTCATCCCGGCAGCCTAGCAAAGCCCGATGTTGACACCGTGTCACAAGCGTTCGTAGGCTGCCGAAACGGCCGTTTCCGGAAGGAGCGCCCATGTCGACGCGCATCTACGCCCTGCCCGTCGAGCAGACCGGCTGGCAGGTGCCGAGCGGCGCCACCACCGCCTTCGACTTCGAGTACGACGAGGGCCGCGACCGGCTGCTGACCCTCTACGAGAAGGGCAAGCAGCGGCAGTGGGACGCGGCCGAGCGCATCGACTGGTCGCACGAGGTCGACCTCGACAACCCGCTCGGGGTGCCCGAGGAGACCATCCCCATCTACGGCTCGCGGACCTGGGAGCGGCTGGGGGAGCGGGAGCGCGCCACCGTCCGCCACCACACCGTCGCCTGGCAGTTCTCCCAGTTCCTCCACGGCGAGCAGGGCGCGCTGATCTGCGCCTCCAAGATCGTGCAGACCGTCCCCGACCTGGATGCCAAGTTCTACGCCGCCACCCAGGTGATGGACGAGGCCCGCCACGTCGAGGCGTACTCGCGCTACCTGCGCAGCAAGCTCGACCTCGCCTACCCGATCAACCCGCACCTGCAGTCGCTGCTCGGCGACGTGATCGGCGACGGCCGCTGGGACATGACCTACCTGGGCATGCAGGTGCTGATCGAGGGCTTGGCGCTGGCCGCGTTCGGGCTGATCCGCGACCTGTCCCGCGACCCGCTCGGCCACGCCATCAACGCCTACGTGATGCAGGACGAGGCGCGCCACGTCGCCTTCGGCCGGCTCGCCCTGCGCGACTACTACCGGCAGCTGTCGCAACGGGAGCGGGACGAGCGCGAGGAGTTCTGCGTGGAGGCCTGCTACCTGATGCGCGACCGGTTCGTCGGCGAGGAGATCTGGCGGACGCTCGACTTCGACGCCGAGGAGTGCATCCGCCACGTCCGCGAGAGCGAGTCGTTCCTGCAGTTCCGCACCCTGCTGTTCAGCCGCATCGTGCCGACCCTGCGCGACATCGGCCTGTTCGGACCGAAGGTCCGGGCCGCCTTCACCGACATGGGCGTGCTCGGCTTCGAGCAGGTCGACGTCGAGGAGCTGATGGCCGGCGACGAGCAGGTCGCCGACGCGGTCGACGCGCTGCGCCGCGAGCAGGTGGAGCGCACCATCCAGGCCGGCCGCGACGGCTAGCGCGCACGGCTGAACGGAACCTTGCGCGCGGGCCGCGCAGAGGTGATCGTTGGGGCATGTCCGCCGTGACCGCCGCCGACGACCCGCGGCTGTTCCCCGTCCAGGAGCAGCCGCAGGGCGACCCGCCGCGCCCGTCCCGCCGCCGCGGCGGCCGTGGCCGGCGCCGGCCCGCGCCGGTGCTGCTGGCGGTGGACGGCAACGGCCTGGCCCACCGCGCCTTCCACGCGGTCGGCGGCGCGGACGCCCCACCGGGCGAGGCGCTGGAGCGGGTGCTGCTGATGCTGGCCCGGGTCGCCGCCGCCACCCGCCCGACCGGCTGCGTGGTCGGCTTCGACGACCCGCTGCGGTCGCTGCGGCGCGACCGGCACCCCGGCTACAAGGCGGCGCGGCCGCCCAAGGACGACGCGCTGGTCGAGCTGCTCGACCAGCTGCCGGCGCTGCTCGGCCTGCTCGGCCTGTGCGTGGTGGTGCCGCCGGGGCTGGAGGCCGACGACGTGCTCGGCTCGGCGGCGGCGCTGGCCAGCCGCCGGGGCGTGGCGGCCGCGCTGGCAACCGGCGACCAGGACGCCTTCGCCTTGGTCAGCCCCACCGTGCAGGTGTTCTACCTGGTCACCGGGGCGCAGGTGCGGCAGGTCTCGCCGAGCTGGCTGCGCGCCCGCTACGGGGTCGGGCCGGAGGCCTACCCGGCGTTCGCGGCGCTGCGCGGCGACGCCAGCGACTGCCTGCCGGGGGTGCGCGGCATCGGCGCGGTCACCGCCGCCCGCCTGCTGGAGGCCTACGGGAGCGTGGAGGCCGCGCTGGCCGACCCGGCCGGGGTCGCCGGCCTGCTCGGCCCATGGGTGGCCGAGGCGCTGGTCACCCAGCGGGCCACCTACGAGCTGAACCGGGAGCTGATGGCGATCCGCGACGACGTCGCCCTGGACGTGAAGGCCTGCAACCGCGCGCTGGACGCGCGCGCGGTGGCCGCGGTGCTCTCCGAGCACGGCCTGGACGAGCTCGCCGGCCGCTTCCTCGGCTCGTTCGCGATGCTCGGCCGCGCCGCCTGGCGCCGCTCGCCCGGCGAGCGGTCCTAGCGGCGTGCGAAACCAGCCCAGGCGCGCCACCATGGCCCGGACCAAGCGCGAGAGCGAGGACGTACATGACCGACACCGTGCCGGCCCCCACCACCCTGGGCGGCCTGCGAGCCAGCGGGCACCTGCACCGGACCGTCAAGGAGGAGGTGCGCGCCAACCTGCTGGGGCGGCTGGCCGCTGACGGCCCCCGCTTCCCCGGGATCGTCGGCTTCGACGAGACCGTCCTGCCGGAGCTGGAACGGGCGCTGCTGGCCGGCCACGACGTGGTGCTGCTGGGGGAGCGGGGGCAGGGCAAGACGCGGCTGATCCGCTCGCTGGTCCACCTGCTGGACGAGTGGACCCCGGTGGTCGCCGGCTGCGAGATCAACGACCACCCGTACGCGCCGACCTGCGGCGCCTGCCGCCGCAAGCTGGAGGAGGCCGGCGACCGGCTGCCGGTCGGCTGGCTGCACCGCTCCGGCCGCTACGGCGAGAAGCTCGCCACCCCCGACACCAGCGTCGGCGACCTGATCGGCGACGTGGACCCGATCAAGGTCGCCGAGGGCCGCACCCTCGGCGACCCGGAGACCGTCCACTACGGGCTGGTGCCGCGCACCAACCGCGGCATCTTCAGCGTCAACGAGCTGCCCGACCTGGCCGAGCGGATCCAGGTGGCGCTGCTGAACGTGCTGGAGGAGCGCGACATCCAGGTGCGCGGCTACGCGCTGCGCCTGCCGCTGGACCTGCTGCTGGTGGCCAGCGCCAACCCGGAGGACTACACCAACCGCGGCCGCATCATCACCCCGCTCAAGGACCGCTTCGGCGCCGAGGTCCGCACCCACTACCCGCTGCGGCTGGACGACGAGCTGGCGCTGATCCGCCAGGAGGCGGTGCTGGCCTGGGCGGACGGCCCGTTCGCGCGGCCGGTGGTCCCCACCCACGTCCTGGAGGTGATCGCGCGCTTCGCCCGCGCCGTGCGCGAGTCGCCGCAGATCGACGCCCGCTCCGGCGTGTCGGCCCGCTTCGCCATCGCCGCCGCCGAGACGGTGGCCGCCTCGGCGGTCCGCCGGGCCGCGGTCGCCGGCGAGGAGGTGCCGGTGGCCAGGGTGGTGGACCTGCCCGCGGTCGTCCCGGTCTCCATGGGCAAGATCGAGTTCGACCAGCTGGAGGAGGGCCGCGAGCTGGAGCTGCTCAAGCACCTGCTGCGGCGGGCGCTGGCCGAGACCTGGCGGGCGCGCCTCGGCGGCGCCGACCTGTCGGGGCTGCTGCGCCGCTTCGACGACGGCGCCACCGTGGAGACCGGCGACCTGGTGCCAGCCGGCGAGCTGCTGGAGCGCATCGGCAGGGTGCCCGGCCTGGCGCAGCTGCTGCGCCGGCTCGGCGACGAGGGCGCCGAGACGCCCGGCCTGGCCGCCGCCGCCCTGGAGCTGGCCATGGAAGGCCTCTACCTGACCAAGCGGCTGTCCAAGGAGGAGCTCCCCGGCCGCACCGTCTACGGGCGCTGAGCGATGAGCTACCGGTACGGGGCGTGGGCCGGCGGGCCCGACCCGCTGGAGCCGCCGTTCGACCTGGCGGAGGCGCTGGACCGCCTCGGCGAGCGGGTGCTGGCGGGGGAGCGGACCACCGAGGCGCTGCAGAGCCTGCTGCGCCGGGGCATGCCGGGCATGCGCGGCCTGCGCGACCTGCTCCGCCAGATCCGCGACCGCCGCCAGGGGCTGCGCGAGCGGGGCCGCCTGGACGGCACCCTGGAGCGGGTGCGGGAGCTGCTGGACCAGGCGCTCGAGCAGGAGCGGCAGGCGCTGTTCCCCGACCCGTCCGACGCCGCCCGCCTGGCCGAGGCCGAGCTGGACCAGCTCCCCGGCGACACCGCCAGGGCCGTGCGCCAGCTCGCCGACTACCAGTGGCGCTCGCCGGAGGCGGCGGCCACCTACGAGCAGATCCGCGACCTGCTCCGCCGCGAGGTGCTCGACAGCCAGTTCCGCGGCATGCGCGACGCCCTCGCCGGCGCCACCCCCGAGCAGCTGCAGCGGGTCCGCGACATGCTGGCCGAGCTGAACGACATGCTCGACGCCGACGCCCGCGGCGAGGACACCCAGCGACAGTTCGACGAGTTCATGCAGCGCTACGGCGACATGTTCCCGGAGAACCCGCGCAACCTCGACGAGCTGGTCGACTCGCTGGCCAGGCGGGCCGCCGCGGCCAGCCGCATGGCCGCCTCCCTCACCCCCGAGCAGCGCGCCGAGCTGGCCGGCCTGGTCCAGTCGGTCCTCGGCGACCTGGGCCTGGAGTACGAGGTGGACCGGCTTGGGCGGGCGCTGCGCTGGCGCCGGCCGGACCTGCGCTGGGACGAGGGCGCCCGCATGGGCGGGGAGCAGCCGCTCGGCCTCGGCGACGCCACCACCGCGCTGGAGGAGCTGGCCGACCTGGAGTCGCTGGAGCACTCGCTGGGGCAGCGCTACCCGGGCGCCTCGCTGGAGGACGTCGACCTGGACGCGCTGGAGCGCGCCCTCGGCCGCACCGCCGTCGAGGACGTGGAGACGCTGCGCCGGCTGGAGCGGGAGCTGGCCGAGCAGGGCTACCTGGTCCGCGAGCAGGGCGAGCTGCGGCTCAGCCCCAAGGCGATCCGCCGCATCGGCCTGGCCGCCCTGCGGCGGGTCTTCTCCAGCCTCCAGGAGGGTCGCCGCGGCGACCACGACGTCGCCGGCCTCGGCCTCGATGTGGCCGTCACCGAAGCGGAACCGGCCCCGGCCCTCGAGCACGATGAAGGTCTCGGAGTAGGGATGGGTGTGCGGATCGGGGCCCTCGCCGTCCCCCGAG
>DASQWY010000462.1:0-2135 GCA_035640005.1 Actinomycetes bacterium | reverse complement strand
CTCCTGATCTGGGACGGTAGGGCTTGTCGAGAGTCCTGATCGCCGATCTCAGAGGGGCACTTTCCAGGTGAAGGCTACCGGTTCGCGCCCGAAGATTTCTGTAACGGTGGATGGGCGGGGTGTGGTCGGCCACGCCGGTGCCCGGTTGCTGGCCGATGTCGCGGAGGCGACGGGGCTGGTGCGGGAGTTCAGCGACGCGTTCGCGCCGATGCGGCAGCGGGCCTCGGGGCACGACCCGGGTCGGGTCGCTGTGGACCTTGCGGTGATGCTCGCCGACGGCGGCGAGGCGATCGCGGACCTGGCGGTGCTGCGCGATCAGCCTGACCTATTCGGGCCGGTGGCCTCGGACGCGACGGCGTGGCGGGTCCTCGCCGGCATCGACGAGCAGGCCCTGGCCGCGCTGCGGCAGGCTCGGGCCGCTGTGCGCGAGACAGCATGGGCGCAGGCCGCGCAGACCCGTGGCGGGCTGCCCTCCTCGACCGCTGCGGGGGTGGCCATCGACGGTCTGGTGCTGGATGTGGACGCCTCGATCGTGGTGTGTCACTCGGAGAAGGAGTCCGCGGCGGCGACCTGGAAGCGCACCTTCGGCTACCACCCGCTGTTCTGTTTCCTGGATGCCACCGGGGAGGCCCTTGCCGCGATCCTGCGGCCGGGCAACGCGGGGTCGAACACCACCGCCGACCACATCACCGTGCTTGACCAGGCGTTGATGCAGATCCCGGACGTCCACCGGTACGGCACATCGATCCTGGTCCGCTCAGACTCCGCTGGTTGCTCCTACGGGTTCCTGGCCCACATCCGCGGGCTGCGCGAGCACGGCATCAACACCAGCTTCTCGGTCGGGGTCGCCATCGACGAGCCGATCCGCACCGCGATCAGCGCGCTGCCGGCCAAGGCGTGGATCCCAGCGGTCGACGCCGACGGTGAAGTTCGCGACGGCGCGCAGGTCGCCGAGATCACCGACCTGGTCGACCTGTCCAGCTACCCCGAAGGCACCCGGCTAATCGTGCGTCGGGAACGGCCCCACCCCGGCGCGCAGCTGACCCTATTCGACACCATCGCCGGCTTCCGGCATCAGGTCTTCGCCACCGACACCAACTACGCCGGCGGCGGGTCGATCCAGTTCTTGGAAGCGCGCCACCGCGCCCACGCCCGCGTCGAGGACCGCATCCGCTGCGGCAAGGACACCGGGTTCGGCCGCTTCCCCTCCCGCACCTTCGCCATCAACGCCGCCTGGCTCGAACTCGCCCTCGTCGGCATCGACCTGATCTCCTGGACCCAGATCCTGCTACTCGACGGGGAGCTGGCCAAAGCCGAGCCGAAGAAGCTGCGCTACCGGCTGCTGCACGTCGCCGCCCGCATCGTCCGCAGCCGACGACGCACCTGGGTCCGCATCGCCGCCCGATGGCCCTGGGCGAAAGAAGTCGCCGCCGCGTTCACCCGGCTACAAGCGCTACCCAGGCCAACGACCTGACCGCCGCTGCCGTCCCCGTCAACCCCTCGACCGAACCGGCAAACACCCAGCAAACACCACCCGGCCACACGCCGGACAGAGCATGCTGCGCCGAACCCAACTCTGGCCGAACAAAGATCAACAACGGCTTGAAAGCCCATGATCATCGGCTTAGAGGTCGCGCAGATAGGTAGTTGATCATGGGCGTCGGGTGGGCCGGTTGTCCCATCGGTGGGTGCTCCACGCTCTGCGGATCAGGCTACGCACGGTGATGATCGCGTCGGCGAGATCGAAGAACGCGTCGACGACGACCTCACGCCGTTCGTAGCAGCGTTGCAGCCGGTTGAACGCGTTGTGCCAGGCGTTGGTTCGTTCGACGTG
Organism: Actinomycetes bacterium; assembly: GCA_035640005.1. Lineage (GTDB taxonomy): Bacteria > Actinomycetota > CALGFH01 > CALGFH01 > CALGFH01 > DASQWY01. Next base: position 301 of record DASQWY010000462.1, on the reverse strand, counting down.
CCAACGCTGGCCGGCTTGGATCGGCGCCTTGTCGCCTTTGTGCGCGATGTCGGCGGCCAGGTCTCGTTCGGCGAGTAGGTCGCGGGTCTTGCCAGAGTCGTAGCCGGAGTCCAGGTGCACGGTGATCGCAGCCGGCAGCGGCCCGAGATCGCCCAAGCGGTCCAGGGTGGGTGCCAGAAGCGGCGAGTCGTGGCGGTTCGCGCCGGCCAGCACCCGGCCCAGCGGGATCCCGTGGCCGTCTGTGAGCAGGGAGCGCTTCATGCCCTGTTTGCGGCGATCCACGGGGGACGGTCCGGCGACC
>DASQWY010000461.1:0-4121 GCA_035640005.1 Actinomycetes bacterium | reverse complement strand
GAGGAGTACTCGCCGGTGATCGCCAGCACCCCCAGCACGCCCGCCAGCAGCAGGCCCAGGGAGATGCCGGCGAGCGCGTTGTTGGTCAGGTCGGCGGCCGCGTCCTTGGTGTTGACGCCCACGGCGGCGGCGATGGCGACCGCGCCGGCGACGGTGGCCGCCAGCGTCCACCAGGTCGAGCGCAGGCTGCGCAGCTTGATCCACTCCATCCGCGCCGCATCGGCGAACCGGTAGTGCCCGGTGCTGATCATGGGTTCCTCCCGTCCGCCGGCGCGGCCGCGCGGTACTCGGCGCTGTCGCCGGTCAGGTCGAAGAAGGCGTCCTCCAGGTTGCCGCCCCCCGCGGTCAGCTCCGCGACGGTGGTGTCGGCCAGCAGCCGCCCGCGGCCGACCACCACCAGCCGCTCGGCCACCAGCGCCAGCTCCCCGATCAGGTGGCTGGACAGCAGCACCGCCCGCCCCTGCGCGGCCAGCGACCGCACCAGTTCCCGCACCCAGCGGACCCCTGCGGGGTCCAGGCCGTTGACCGGCTCGTCCAGCAGCAGCACCCCCGGGTCGCCCAGCAACGCCGCGGCGATCCCCAGCCGCTGGGCCATGCCAAGCGAGAAGCCGCCGGCGCGCCGGCCGGCGGCGCCCTCCAGCCCCACCATCCCCAGCACCTGCTCCACGCGGGCGGGGGGGAGGCGGTTGGCCGCGGCCAGGGCCAGTAGGTGCTGGCGGGCGCTGCGGCCGGGGTGGACGCTGCGCGCCTCCAGCAGCGCCCCCACCTGCCGCAGCGGCCAGCGCAGCCGCCGGTAGGGCAGCCCGTTGACGCGGGCCCAGCCGGCGTCGGGGTGGTCCAGGCCCAGGATCAGGCGCATGGTGGTGGACTTGCCGGAGCCGTTGGGGCCCAGGAAGCCGGTGACGGTGCCGGCGGGGACGTCGAAGCTGAGCCGGTCGACCGCCAGGGTGCGCCCGTAGCGCTTGCTGAGCCCTCGTACCTCGATCATCTGACCTCCCTGTGGCACATGGCGTCGTGCCGTCGGGAGGTCACGCTACGCAGGCGGGGGCGGGCCCGGAATCCGGCTACCTCCCGTCTTCGCGCCGGGGGTTTTCCCCCGGCCGGCGGGGCTCACCAGGCGACCAGCTTCCAGATCTCCGGTTCCAGGGTGCCCGGCTCGCCGACCTCGGCGAAGATCGCCACCGCCTGCTTGAGGTGCGCCATCGCCTCCTCGTGGCGGCCGTCGGCGTGCAGCAGGTCGGCCAGGTTGTTGTGCAGCGCGGCCTCGCGGTGGCGGTCGCCCTGCCGGCTGCACAGCTCCAGGGCCGCCTCCAGGTAGCCGATGGCCCGCTCGACCTGCCCGGCCTGGCCGTACGCGAGCGCCAGGTTGTTCAGCGCCGTCACCCGCGCGGTGGGGTCGGGGAGGGCCTCGGCCAGGGCCAGGCTGCGCTCCAGGTGCGGGCGGGCGGCGCCCAGGTCGCCGCGGTGGGCGCCGAGCATCCCGAGCATGCCGTGCGCCCTGGCCAGCGCCTCCGGGTCGCCGGCCCGCTCGGCCAGCGCCAGCGCCTCGCCCGCGAGCGCGGCGGCGTCGTCGCCGCGGCCCTGGCGGTGCGCGGCCAGGCTGCGGTCGGCGGCCAGGTTGGCCAGGCGCGCCGGGTCGCCTTCCGGCCCGAGCGCCGCCACCGCCGCGGCCAGGTGGCGCTCGCCCGCGTCCCAGTCGCCGCGGCGCAGGTGCAGGGCGCCGAGCTTGTGCCGCAGCGCCGCCAGGCCGCCCGGCGCCGCCGCCTCCACCGCCGCGGTGTAGGCCTGCAGGGCGGCGTCGTAGTTGCCGAGCAGCGTCTCGGTGTCGCCTACGGCGGCCTGCAGGCCGGCGGCGTCGGGGTGACCGAGCGACAGCGCGGCCCGGTAGTGGCCGAGGGCCTCCCGGTTGGCGTACACCGCCCGCGCCTGGTCGCCGGCCAGCCGGTGGTAGTCGGCCGCCTCGGGGAGCCGGCCGCCGAGCTCCAGGTGGCGGGCGATCGAGCCGGCGGGCACCTCCCGCGGCCGCCCGCGGGGCCGGCCGGCGAGCGCCTTGGCGACCCGGCGGTGCAGCAGCCGCCGGCGGGCGAGGCTGGTCTCCCGGTAGGCCAGCTCCCGCAGCAGCCCGTGGCCGAAGTCGTAGACCTCGGTGCCGACCTCGCGGACGAGCCCGCTGGCGGCCAGCTCCTCCAGCGCGGCCACCGCCTCCTCGTCGCTGCGGCCGCTGGCGGCGCGGGCGGTGTCGACGTCGAACGACCGGCCGATCACCGCCGCGGTGGCCAGCAGCTGCCTGGCCGCCTCGCCGACCCCCTCCACCCGGGTGCGCAGCAGGTCGCGGACCCCGCCGGGCAGGTCGCCGGGGACCTGGCCGTCGGCCGGCAGCGACGCCAGGTACTCCACCACGAAGAACGGCACGCCCTCGGTCTCGCGGTGCAGCAGCGGCGCGACCGCGGCGCGGGCGGGCGCCAGCGCCCGGACCAGCTCGGCCACGTCGGTCTCGCCCAGCCGCGGCAGGCGCAGCACGGTGCAGCGGCCGGCCCGCTGGGCGTCGGCGGCCAGCCGGCGCAGCCGGTGGCCGGTCGGCACCCGCTCGCTGCGCCAGGTGGCCAGCACCAGCAGCGGCCGTCCCTGCAGCCGGTGGACCAGGTAGGCGAGCACGTCCAGGGAGGCCTCGTCGGCGGCGTGCAGGTCGTCCAGCAGCAGCAGCCCGGGGACGGGCCCGCCGCAGGCGGCCTGCAGCGCCTGGCTGATCCCCTCCAGGAACTGCCGCTGCGCCGCCGGGCCGTCCAGCGACCCGGGCGGCGACAGTCCGGGGCGGGCGTCGGCGAGCTCCGGCAGCAGCCGCGTCACCTCGGCCAGCCAGTGGTCGGGCAGCCGGGAGAGCCGGTCGCCGTCGGCCAGGGCCGCCCGCAGGCCCTCGATGAACGGCCCGTAGGCGACGCCGGTCTCCTCCTCGTAGCAGCGCCCGGCGACCACCGCCGCGCCCCGCTCGCGGGCGTGCCCGGCGAGGTCCTCGGCCAGCCGGGTCTTGCCGATGCCGGCCTCGCCCTCCACCACCACCAGCCGCCCGTCCCGCCGGACGGCCTGCCAGGCGGCCAGCAGCGCGGCCCACTCGCCCACCCGGCCGACCAGCGGGGCGGGCGCGGGGGCGGGGCTCGGCGCGGTGGCGGCGGCCGGCGCCGGGGCCGGTTCCCCGGGCGGCGGCAGCCGGTCGGCCAGGATCGCCTCCCGCAGCCCGGTCGTCTCCTCCAGCGGCTCGACCCCCAGCTCCTCGTCCAGCACCTTGACGCACGCCTGGTACTGCCGCAGGGCGGCGGCGCGCCGGCCGCTCCAGGCGTACAGCCGCATGAGCTGGCGGTGGGCGGCCTCGTGCAGCGGGTCGAGCGCCAGCCAGCGGCGCGCCGCGTCGATCGCCTCGTCCCAGCGGCGCTGGCCGATCTCGGCCTGGACCAGCCGCTCCAGCGCGCCGGCCAGCGCCCGGCGCAGCCGCTCGGCCTGGTAGTACTGCCAGTCGTCGAAGCCGGCGCTGTCGCGCAGCGCGAACCCGGCCAGGAAGTCGCCGCGGTACAGCCTGGCCGCCTCCCGCAGCGGCGCCACGCAGGCGGGGCAGGCGTCCTCGGGCGGGTGCCCGTGGTCCCGGCAGCTGGCCAGCAGGCCCTCGAAGCGGGCGACGTCGAGCCAGAACCCCGTCCGGGCGAAGCCGACCGCCGCCCGGTCGGCCGCCAGCCAGCCCTCCCCGAGGGCCTTGTTCAGGGTGGAGAGGGTGCGCCGCAGTGCCCCCCTGGCGTGGTCCTGGTCGTAGTCGGGCCACAGCAGCGTGGCCATGGTGTCGCGGGCGTGCCGCTCCGGCGCCACCGCCAGGTACGCCAGCAGCGCGATCGCCTTGCGGGTGTCGACCGTGATCGGCACGCCGTCCCGCTCCACCCGGGGCGGACCAAGCAGGGCGATGCGGAGCTCCGCCATTTCACCCCCCCTCCGAGCCATAACGGGACCAAGGATCGCACGTGCGGGCCCGGTTCCGTAACGATCTCGGAACGGTCGCATGGCACAGTGCCCGTGACCTGAACTTCTGGAGGTGCCATGACGACGATCCCGAGCAACCTGCGCCGCGTGCTGCGGCGGGA